>CACZPV010000319.1 GCA_902783065.1 uncultured Ruminococcus sp. | reverse complement strand
TTACAGTTCCGTCACTTTTGACTATGTAATAGAACTCCCCGCTTTTCTGTACTTTGCTTTGTGCC
The DNA here is from genome assembly GCA_902783065.1 of uncultured Ruminococcus sp. Lineage (GTDB taxonomy): Bacteria > Bacillota > Clostridia > Oscillospirales > Acutalibacteraceae > UBA1213. The sequence continues at coordinate 10,727 of CACZPV010000319.1, read as the reverse complement.
GCATTAACCGTAATGCCGGTATCAAATACCGTACCGGTTTCTGCGACTACTCCTGTGCCTGCAATCATAGCCAGTGCCATCATACCGGATATGACCTTTTTCATTGTTTTGCGTTTCATGATTATGTACCTCCGTTAAATAATATTTTTCAGCTGAGTGCGAAATTATTTTATGAAGAATCAGCTGAAATCAGGCAAAATCCGCCAGAGAATTGATTCTCTGTAAATATAGAAACAATACAAAAACATATGGTTCAAAAAATTTTAAAGAAAAAAGCAAAAAAAATTATTTTTTTTGAACCTCTGACTTTGGTTACGGTTCTATTTTATAGATTAAGTAATTAATACTGATTCCCGATAGAAAGCAGACTTGGATTTATCAGAATATTTTTCGAAAAGGCTGTTTGTTTTCAGGTATTAGTATAAGGCGGTGCATAAGATTGAGGCTGACAGAACTTGTCACGGCAGCTCAACAGGGAGATTCCTTTGCTATTGAACAGCTTTATGAAAAATATTATAACGAAATCTATAAGATTACATACGATTTTACCGGAAACCATCACACAGCAGAAGATATTACAAGTGATGTATTTGTCAGTATGATATGCAGAATCGGTACACTGAAAAAAACAACTGCTTTTTCATCATGGCTGAAATCGGTCGCCGTAAATAAATGCAGAAACTATTTAAGAGACAATCGTGAAAGTCCTTCATTAAATGGAATTATTATCAATCCCGCATACCGGAATAAAATATTTGAGAAGGAGTTTTCGTTTCATCCTTTTGAAATTCTGGATGCAAAGGAAACAAGAGATACCGTCAATTGTATTGTAAAAGACCTGCCTCCAAAGCACAGAGAGGTTGTCATAATGCACTACTATAAAGGAATGACTATCAAAGAGATTTCATTTGCACTGAAACTCAAAACAGGTACAGTAAAAAGCAGACTAAGTTATGCACGAACGAGCATAGAAAAAAAATATCTGTCACATAAAAAAAGAGAATAAATATTTGCAAATTGAATTGATTAATCTTTTTATATATAATATAATAAATGATGAAAACATTGAAATTTCTAAAATAAATAACTCATAACTTCCACTTGCAATTACACTATTATGGGAAACAAATTGTTCATCAGAAAAAATCAATTCAAAACTCTTATGGCAGATAATTTATGAAAACAAATTATTAGGGACGTCCAAATTTATATGAATTTCCGCTTTGATAAAAGCCACAAGAAATTTACAGAAGTGAAAAGAGGGTAAATAATGAATTTGAATGAATTGGTTATATCTGCTCAGAATGGAGATAACAGCGCCATAGAAAGGCTGTATCAGATCTATTACAAAGAACTTTTTACAGCTGCAAAAACAATGATTGGCGATGAACACGAAGCTGAAGATATAGCACAGGATGTTTTTATATATGCCATGCAAAAACTAAACACTCTGCGCAGCCCGGCTGCTTTCCATTCATGGATCAGAAGAATGGTTGTCAATAAATGTCTGAATTTTAAAAGGGATAAACATGATATTATTTCTGACAGTGAAGATAAAAATATAGTTGAGGTTACTTCTACAACGGAAAGCGGTGATTTCACCAAATTTCTTCCCCATGCTACACTGGATAAGGCTGAAACACAGAAAATGATCCTCGGTATTGTAATGAACCTGAGCGAAAAGCATAAGAATGTCGTCTTTATGCATTATTATTCCGGAATGAGTATTGAAGAAATTTCAAATGAGCTTAACGTTAAACCCGGTACGGTAAAAAGCCGTCTGAGTTATGCAAGGAACGAGATCAAGCAGAAAATACTCGCCTATGAAAAACAGGGAATCAAGCTTTATCATCTCGATGCGGAAGAAAGTCTTCCGGATATTATTACAAGTGTTTCCGAAACAATAAAGCCTATGCAGAATATGCGTTTTATCACACAAAATCTTCCTTCACCCCATGTTATCAATAGTGCTGCTTCGGGAATTACAAATATAACGGCATCAGGATTATCACATACATTAGGTTATTCTCTTTCTGCCAAGCTGTCTGTCGGAATTTCTGCTGCAATACTTACTGCAACATTCTTTGTAATGCCTTTTATCCAATCTGACAATGCTAACAAAAAAGTAATAACTATACCGGAAACATCCGAAATTATACAAATGCCGGGACAGCCGTCTGTTCCTGACACTTCCGAACCGGATACGGAAAATTCATCCGCCGGCGAATCGGTACGATATATTTACCTTAATAATAATACACAAAGTCCTCCCGAAGTACGGGAAATATGGCATGACAATACAATATATGTGCCGGGAGATACGCAATTTATTGAAGCATCCGGCAGCCGCGGTAACTCCGGAATAACAGAGGATACACAATACAGCCGCCCGGATTACAATAATATGCAGTATGTTCAGACGCCGACCGATATCCAGTATGGTCTTTTACCTGCTGAATCCCCGGATGTTATCACTGCTGTTTCTGAACAACCTGTTGTTGACTACACTCCCGACGCTGTCAATAACGTTCCGGATTCTGTTGAAAGCACTCCGGTCAATCGCTCAACAAGTCATTATGTCACAACCGACAGCGGATATACCTTTAAAGTATACGATGACACTAATGAAGCAATGTTGGTCAGCTATTCGGGCAATCAGACAGAGCTTGTTATTCCGGAACATATAACGGAACAATGGTCCAACGGCACAACCAATACTGTTGCTATTACCTCCGTCATCAGAGGTAATTCACCTTTCCAAAACAATACGACACTGACTTCAGTTACGCTCCCAGCAAGTATGCACTATATTCCTTCCAATTTGTTCTATAACTGCGGTTCTCTGAAAGAGGTAAAAGCAAGTCAGTATGTAACCGAAATAGGTTCTGATGCCTTTTATGGCTGTAAAGAGCTTGAGACTGTATCGCCGCTCCCGAATCTGGAAATGATTGGTGAATCTGCATTCGAAAACTGTACATCCCTTTCCTCCTTTACATTTGGAAATCAGCTGGAAAACATTGAAAAGAGAGCCTTCCGGAACAGCGGTCTGAAAAACGCTGTTATGCCGGACAGCCTGATTTTTCTCGGAGATTATGCTTTTTTTAATACTCCTGTAGAAACTGCTTCTTTATCTTCATCAATAATGTTTCTCGGACAAAGTGTATTTGCTAATTGTGATCTGAAAACATTTACCATCAATCTCACCCCTGAAATCAGCAGTAACGATCAGATAACCGGTAAAATCCGAAGTGATTACATAGCTTCGCTGAACAAAATGTTCGGTCCGGATGTGGACTACCTGAACTCGTCAGAAATAATCGAATACGATGACAACGAAGAATATCAGTACCTTTCCCCTGAAACACTGATTATAGACGTTGGTGACGAGCCTGCTGCTTTTGATCTGAGCAACTTTCATTTTCTGCGATACGACAAAAATCTTATTATAGAAGGTAATGTCAGCAAAATTATCGGAGGCAGTTATATGCCTCGGGAACAATGGTTGCTGACCGGGAATGTTATTTTACCTGATGGACTTCAGAAAATTGATGATGATGCTTTTATGAATCAATTTCGCCTCAAAAGTGTTATTTTACCACCTTCACTAACAGAAATTGGTAAGTCAGCTTTTTCAGGCTGCACTGGACTTGAATCAGTCACTTTTTTTGATAATCTGGAGAAAATTGATATCAATGCTTTTCAGGGATGTACCTCGCTTACTTCCATAACACTTCCGGAAAGTATTCGCTATATCGGTGCAAATGCGTTCGATAATTGCAGCAGTCTTGAAAATATTGACTGCCTGTCTGAGCAGGCACAATTCGACCCCTATGCATTCACTAATACCAAATGGTATTCCGATCAGCCGCAAGGGGAGCTGTATATGAATGGTATTTATTACACAACAAAATCACCCGATGATAAGTCCCTTGTGGTAAAAAATGATAATATATGGTACATTGATGAACTGAACAATGATCCTGCTATGGGCATTGATACAGAAGAATTGGAAGACAGAAGCTTTATTTTTGATCGTTCATTTGATATACTTAGAATAACGAATAATGTAACATCAATTCCGGATGAATTCTTTAAAAGATACCCGACCGTAAAAATAGAAATCGATCCGGACAATCCGAACTTCAAAAATAAAGATAATGTTATATATACCTCAGATATGACAAAGATTATATCTTGTCAGCTTCCTGAAACAACCAGCGAATTTACTGTTCCCGAAGAAGTTACTGAAATTGCTCCTCAGGCTTTTGCAGGATATCAGGATCTGAAAATAAGATGGAAATTTTTCACTTTCAGTTATGATAATACCGATAATAACTGGTATGTTTACAACCCATATAATAATGAAGAAAAACGACCTTATACCTCACGTTCTGAAAACGGATTCATAATCTATGATAACGACCTCTTCTTCCCCGATCCCCGTATTCCCGAAAACAAACCAAACAACGATCCAATCAAAGATTCAACAGACTATGATAAAGAATTCAACTGGAATGATTCATATGAATTGTATAAAGGCTAAACAAACCATCCTGAAACAACCATTTTGATACTATTAACTTTTTAACACATACTGATTTATCTAATGCTCAGATAAAAAGGCAGACCGCCGTGAACGGTCTGCCTTTTTTACGAAATAGTGTAATACTAATACCTGATAAAAACAGACTGCAAATCCAATTCTTCTTTCTATCAGGAAAACACTGAATAAATACATTTTGACGTTTTAAAAAACTAAAATAACTCTACGTGGAGGTTCGCCCCACAGCTTTGCATAAGTTTCGCCATCCGATCGCTTATGCTCTTAGAGAATCACTTTACCCCAAACGCTGTTTAATAAATTAGTCAGTATTTAATTAGTATAAAACAGAAATCGTATTATAAATCTTGAAGATCCGCTGCCGGAATATCGTTTTCCATGTTATCTCTGGCAAGATCATTATCTATTACTGCATAAGCTGAAGAAATAGGTTTTTCTTCTCTTATAGAAACAGTATGATAAGCCTTTTGTGGCGGGGCAACGCTGCCGGAAATAACAGGAGCAGCTTTTTCATTGCTGTGTTTTGCTTTTCCCTGTAATTCCGGAACAGGCGGCTGTTCATTTTTCGGCTTTGTGTGCGTTTGTTCCGTTCTGCTCATTCCTTTTTTTGCCATATTATCACCCCACAATTAGTGTGGGCAGTTTACAGAGAATTATACCTTCCTTATTACACCACAGGCAATTTTTTCTCCTGCATCCCCCGACGGCTGTGTACGGAAATCATCTGTGCCGCCATGAATGATTACTGTCCTGCCAATTATTTCTTTAACATTGAATCGTGCTGTTTTAAATTCCAGATAAGCATTTCCGGAACATGATATAAGCGGCGGAAGATCCCCTGCATGTTTCGGATGCGGCTGATTCTGTGGGTTATAATGTCCTTTGGTTTCAGAAAATTCCTCTCCGGAGCAACTGCTTCCTTCATGAATATGAAATCCGTAAAAAAGTGAATCCTGATCCGGCAGTCCCGAAACAGTTGCCCTGACAACAACCGAACATTTCATCTGATAAAACAATACTTCACCGCAGACAGCCGGAAATTCTTTTCCTCCTCTTATCAATGCCCTTGCATCAGGACGCAAATAATTTTGTATCATAAATTCCCCTCCGCCTATTCATATGCAGTGGAAGCGTCAGATATTACACTTTCTGAAAATCACCCGACATGTGCGATTTTTTGATAAGATTAACCCGTAATGTCTTTTTTATCAATTAATTCAATTTCACAGATAAATAACATAAAAATCAGATATAAAACATTGAAAATTAAAGATTTGAGTAATAAAATAAAAAAAGTAAAAAATAAGTGCCCCTGAACGCAGGGCTGTGTCGTTATTAATATTGAAAGCGCTTGAAAACAAAAAACGGTGGTGAAGAAATGGATTTTGAAAAACTGACTGAGAGATTGCAAAATAATGATGAAAACGCACTCGAAGAAATAATTGAAAAGTTTACCCCGCTGGTGTCCACAATTATCTATAACTTGTCAGGCGGAATATTAAGTACATCAGATATGGAAGAAGTTACTTCCGATACGTTTATAACTCTTTGGTACAACAGGGAGAAAATACAGGCGGATAAACTCAAAGGATATCTTTGCTGTATTGCAAAAAACAAAGCAAAAGACAAACTTAAATCCATTAATCGTCATAAAACGGTTAATATTGAGGAAATGGATTTTGAAGACAAACTTGTTGTACCGGAAACTATAGAAAATAAAATCATTACCGAAGCACTGTGTGCTGCACTCGACCAGATAGGAGATCCGGACAGAGAAATTATGATAAGGCACTATTACTATTATCAGTCATCCACGGAAATTTCCGAAAAGATGAGTTTAAACAGCGAAACAGTAAAATCAAAAATCAAACGTACAAGAGAAAAATTGAAAAAAATATTGTTTGAGAGAGGGTTTTCAAGATGAAAAAGAAATTTGTATTTGATGCAAGCGAAAACGATATCATAAATATAGATGAAAAAACAGTTATCAAAGACACAGGTGTAAAAACAGAAAATGTAAAAAAGGAAGTCATGAAAACGGTCAGGACCGCTCCAAAGCCTGTCAGAATGATCAGAAAAAAGACCGTAATTTCCCTGATTGCAGCAGCCGCAGCAATAGCTGTACTTGGCACCGTCACCGTGGGCGCAGCCGGCGGATTCAATCAGACATTCAGCGAGTTTTTTGCCGGAGAACCTGCCAACGGTGTATACAGCGGCAGCAATGTCAGTTTAAACAGCGATAAGGTAAACATTGACTTTATCGGTATTGCAGGTGACGATGACCATGTAATGGGCATGATGACGCTTAATAAAAAGGACGGCAGTTCATTTGTTGATACTACAGAAAATACTTTTATTGAAACATTTAATATAAATGAAGAAAACACGAATTACGTGCAGATAGAACAAAGTCTGTGGGACGAGTTATTCCATTCTTACGGCAGTAATACAGGCAGCATCACATATTCTCTGAGAGATAAAAACACACTTTGCGCTATGATCGAGTATGTGGATGACCGATGCGATCTTAAGGGATCAAGACTTACCGCAAAAGCCGGCAAAATATATGCATATACCCCTGTAAAAACCATTTATACACCCGAAATCGGGGATGGATACAGCCAATATGTTCGTGACGAAAACGGAAGTCACTGGGAGTTTACTGATACAATTATCGATGATATGAACAAAAAATATAACAGTGAACTTAAAGAAGATCAGATAATACGTTATTCGGAAAATATGGACAGTATCATTATTGCAGCCAAAAAAGAGATCCAACTCGATTTTGAAGTCGGCGTTACTCTTAATTATAAATCTACTACACGTTCATTTGAAAGTGCCCATGATAAAAAATATATGATCAATGATTCCGAATGGACAGTAGATTATATTAATGCAAAATCATTTGCTATAGAGCTTTCCTCACATTCATGGGAACTGGAAAATAACACACAATTCGACATAGAAAACATAGAAAATTGGGATGAGGAAACACTCAAAGATTTTGACACCTATAATCGTTCTTTCCTTCCTGAGCTCCTTACTGTAACGCTTAAGAACGGAAAGCAGTATAAAGCAGTTCCAAGTCACGTAGGTTACACAAGCGGCTACAGCATAGACGACCATTCTGGCGATGTATATTTAAAGTTTGATTATACAGATGAAAATGGTAATATTGCCGCTGTTGATCCTGAACAAATCGTTTCTGTCACATATGAAGGACAGGCTCTGATCTGAAAATCAAAGAATCTGTTACATTCAGACTTTTATTCCGGCTGAGGGTGTGCAAAGCATGCCCTCAGCCGTCCTTACACTTTCCCGTTCCCGGTAGAAAGGGTTGCAGTAAGGGTGGGCAAAACAAGCGCACCAGTCAGGTGAAGAACCGAAATATCTACTATTCAAAATAAAATTGTATAAACAAAAGTCTGGTATCAGTGTCAGATACCAGACTTTTTCATTGTTTGATTAATAAGTTTTATTAGTATTGTCTTCCCCAGTATACCATATGCTTAGCCGGCTTTCCGCAGCACACACAGGTATCTGCAAGCTGTTCTTCCACAAAGGGTATACATCTCGATTTCACACCGCCGGTTTCGTCCTTAAGCTTATCCTCGCAGGCACTGTCACCGCACCACATTGCTTTAATAAAACCTGGCTTATTCTCCGCAATATCAAGAAATTCCTCATGGGTCACAGCAGTAAAGGTCTTTTCTTCCAGATTTTTCTTTGCTGCATTGTACATATTCTCATGAATATCTGCAAGAAGATTCTTAACGGTTTCTTCCAGTGCATCAAGAGAAATAAATGTCTTTTCTCTTGTATCACGTCTTACAAGCACACACTGATTATTCTCAATATCCTTCGGGCCAATTTCTACCCGGATAGGTACACCAAGCATCTCATACTGGCTGAACTTCCAGCCGGGCGCTTTATCGCTGTCATCAAGCTTAACTCTGTACCCTGCTTCCAGAAGTCTTGACCTGAGTTCTGTTGCCTTTTCAAGAACACCTTCCTTTTTTTGTGCAATCGGTATCACAGCAACCTGTATTGGTGCTACTTTCGGCGGAAGCACAAGACCATCATCATCACTGTGTACCATGATAAGGGCACCGATCATACGGGTTGAAACTCCCCATGATGTCTGAAAAGGATACTGCAATGTGTTATCTCTTCCCGTAAAGGTAATACCAAAGCTTCTTGCAAATCCGTCACCAAAGAAATGTGACGTTCCGCCCTGCAAAGCTACACCGTTATGCATCATAGGTTCAATAGTATAGGTTTCTACTGCACCGGCAAATTTTTCCTTTTCGGTCTTGCGGCCCGTTACAGCCGGAATTGCGAGGGTTTCTTTATAGAAATCTGTATATACCTGCAGCATTTTTAATGTTTCCTCACGGGCTTCCTGCTCCGTTTCATGCATAGTATGACCTTCCTGCCAAAGAAACTCTGATGTACGCAGGAACGGACGTGTTGTTTTCTCCCAGCGCACAACGCTGCACCACTGATTGTAAAGCTTAGGCAAATCACGATAAGAATTAATAATCTTTGCATAATGCTCACAGAAAAGCGTTTCAGAAGTCGGACGAACTGCAAGTCTTTCGTTAAGCTTTTCACTGCCGCCTACCGTTACCCACGCACATTCAGGTGCAAAACCCTCAACATGATCCTTTTCTCTCTGAAGAAGGCTCTCGGGAATAAACATCGGCATATATACATTTTCATGTCCTGTTTTCTTAAATCGGTCATCCAGATCCCTCTGGATATTTTCCCATATCGCATATCCGTGGGGACGGATAACCATGCATCCCTTTATACCGGAATAATCTGCAAGTTCCGCTTTTTTTACGATATCGGTATACCATTTTGCGAAATCCTCATCTCTTGAGGTAATCGCTTCCACCAATTTTTTCTGCTGTGCCATTTTATTTCCTTCTTTCCCGGCAAACTGACTGCGATTAATCACTATTACTGCAAAACATCTCGAAAACCATACTTAATAATAATTCCGTGCAGTGAGATTAGCTTTTCACAGATTTTTCAGCGATATTTCATCAACCTCTTATAATAAAGACAGCTCACCTGATTTTTAAATATTATTGTTCAGTATCTGCAATAAATCTATTATACCTTTAAATCATTCATTTTGCAATATAATTATTTCCCCTCATATTGCCGCCATGATTTCCTTACAAACCTGCATCGGAGAATTGTCTGCATTGACAATAATATCTGCTGCCGCACGATAAAGAGGGAGCCGCTTATCATACAATTCTTTCATTGCTCTTTCTTTATCAGGACGATTCAGCAAAGGACGTGTCGTATCATTTTTCAGCCTCTCGGCAACCGTTTCCACCGGCAAATCCAGCAACACAATAAGTCCGCCTTTTTTTAAAGCTTCAACGTTCTCGGGAAATGTAAGCGTTCCTCCGCCGGCGGCAATAACAACTCCTTTTTTTTCTGAAAGCGTCTTTGCAGCCTGTCTTTCCAGTTTACGGAAGTATTCCTCACCGCTGTCAGCAAAAATCTGCGATACAGTTTTCTTTTCCTGTTTTTCAATATAATTATCAAGATCTACAAATGACATTCCAGTTTTTTTAGCAAGCAATGTACCTACTGTGCTTTTTCCGCAGCCCATAAAACCGCATAATATAATCTTTTTCTGTTTCATGTCTTTCTCCGATTCTTTCTGTTCTTTTTTGCATATAAATACGACAATAAATTAATCTTTAGCTGAAGTTTTTCTGCATCTCCTCAGCACTATCTTCTATAAGCCTGTTTATATCATCAACATCATAAACCGTACCGTCCCATATCTCATGAGCAACAACTGCCTGCCATACAAGCATAGCCATTCCGCCTACAGCCTTGATACCAAAGGATTTTGCTGTCTGAATCAGCTTTGTTTCAAGCGGATTATAGATTGCATCAAAAACATTTCCGCAGCGGCTGATAACCTTTTCGCTTACGGGCATTATCTCCGTATTCGGAAACATTCCCACCGGTGTTGCATTTACCAAAAGATCCGGATAAACATTATTTTCTTCAATTTCAGAAATAAGACACGTTCTGACGTGAGTACCATCCAGTTTTCCAGCAACTTCTTTGGCAAGAGCATCACGAACTTCAGTATCTTCAGGGCGCACAGCTATCGTAATACGGCACC
>CACZPV010000318.1 GCA_902783065.1 uncultured Ruminococcus sp. | reverse complement strand
ATATCGGTTGCAGCAGCGCCGTTAAAGCCGTACCAGCCAAACCACAGAATAAATACACCGAGTGCACCAAGTGTCAGACTGTGACCGGGTATTGCTCTTGGTTTACCGTCTTTGGTATACTTGCCGATACGGGGACCTACCATTGCTGCACCGATCAGAGCAGAGATACCGCCCACTGTGTGAATACATGCAGAACCTGCAAAGTCAATGAAACCAAACTGAGCCAGCCAGCCCTGACTGTTCCATACCCAACCTGCTTCAATAGGGTAGACTATAAGACTGATCAGTCCGCTGTATATACAATAAGATATAAATTTTGTTCGTTCTGCCATAGCACCTGAAACGATGGTTGCAGCTGTTGCACAGAAAACCAGATTAAATACAAACGATGACCATGGAAAATTATTGAAGTCGGTAAAGATCTGCATATTCGGAACGCCGATCAGACCGAACAAATAATTTTCCGACATCATCAGTCCGAATCCAAGAAAAATAAACATAACCGTACCGATACAGAAATCCATAAGATTCTTCATGATAATGTTGCCGGCATTTTTAGCCCTTGTGAACCCTGTTTCTACCATCGCGAAGCCGCACTGCATAAAAAATACCAAAGCTGCTCCTATAAGATACCATATGGCGATTGTAAATTCATTTGATTTACTCACCGCCTCTGAAATAATTGTCTGCATATTTGCATCCATAATTGTCTCCTCCTTTCTGACTTCAGGGAAAGCTGTCCCTGAACCGCTGCAAGGTTTTTATCAATTTACCCCTGCAAAAATAATACAGGCGCATACAATGTTCCTGTTAGAACATTGTACACGCCTTTGTGTCAGATAGTATTGTTTTTTGATTTATAATCAGATTTATGATAGAAAAGCCTTTTCTGTTGGTCTTATACGCTAAAGAGCATCGTGCCGTAAGAGGGATAAGGCCATGCCTTTGCAGACATATTTGATTCCATCTCATCGGCTACTGCACGAAGTTCCTGCATAGCGGATAGTACAGATTCCTTGAAATACATTGCGTTATCAGCAACATCTTCAATTTCTTTGGCGCCTACAACAGCTTTGTCAAGCACCTCGATCTTCTTTACAAAGCAATTCAGAAGATTAGTCAGTTTTTTGAGCAGTTCAGTTTCTGCAGCGGGAACCAATTCGGGATCAATAGATTTTACAAGACTTGCGGTCTGTGCCAGTTCCCTGATATAAGAGGTAACAGCAGGAACGATATCCTTCTTTGCCATATCGAGAGCCGTAAGTGCCTCTATATTGATGATCTTGGAGTATTTTTCGAGAAGAACCTCGCATCTGGAGCGGAGTTCTACTTCTGTCAGAACATTATGCTTTGTGAAAAGCCTGATGTTCTTTTCGCTGGTATAGAGTGGCAATGCTTCGGGGAGAGAGCGAAGGTTAAGAAGTCCTCTTCTTTCTGCTTCTTCAACCCATTCCTCAGAATAGTTATTGCCGTTGAAAATAATTCTTTTGTGTTCTTTGACGGTTTTCTTGACAAGTTTTTCCGCAGCTGATTTTACATCATCAGCTTTTTCAAGCTGATTTGCAAAGTCTTCCAGAACATCAGCGACCATTGTATTAATCATAAAGTTAGCACAGGCGATATTTTCTGCTGAGCCGACCATTCTGAATTCGAATTTGTTGCCGGTGAATGCAAAAGGAGAAGTACGGTTTCTGTCGGAAGTATCCATAGTGAAGTTCGGGAGAACCTCGGCAGTTGTTTCCATAATCGGTTTACCGTCAGATATATAATCTTCGCCGCTGAGAACTGAATGAAGAACCTCTGTCAGATCATCTCCGAGATACATGGATACGATGGCAGGAGGTGCTTCGTTAGCACCGAGTCTGTGGTCATTGCCGGCACTTGCCACGGAAATTCTCAGAAGATCCTGATTTTCGTCAACAGCTCTGATAACAGCTGCGAGGAACACAAGGAAGAGAGTGTTTTCACGAGGGTTCTTGCTTGGATCGAGAAGGTTTTTACCCTTATTGGTAGACATTGACCAGTTATTGTGTTTACCCGAACCATTTACACGTGCAAACGGTTTTTCATGAAGCAGACAAACAAGACCATGTTTTTCGGCAATCTTTTTCATAATTTCCATTGTCAGCTGGTTATGATCAGTTGCAATATTGGTTGTATCAAAAATTGGTGCCAGTTCATGCTGTGCCGGTGCAACTTCATTATGTTTTGTTTTTGCATAAATACCGTATTTCCAGAGTTCCTGATCAAGATCTTTCATGAATGCAGATACTCTTGGCTTTATGGAACCGAAATAGTGGTCATCCAGTTCCTGACCTTTAGGAGGTCTTGCACCGAAAAGTGTTCTGCCGCAGTAGATAAGATCTTTTCTCTTTTCGTATGCTTTTTTATCAACGAGGAAGTATTCCTGTTCCGGACCTACTGTTGTGGAAACGTGTGTCGTTTCTGTATCGCCGAAAACGCGGAGAATTCTTAAAGCCTGTGTATTGATACATTCCATTGAACGAAGTAGCGGAGTTTTCTTGTCAAGTGCTTCACCTGTGTAAGAACAGAATGCTGTAGGAATACAGAGCGAGCCATCTTTGATAAATGCATAGGAAGTTGGATCCCAAGCAGTATAGCCTCTTGCTTCAAAAGTGGCGCGGATACCGCCTGAAGGGAAACTGGATGCATCAGGCTCGCCTTTAATCAGTTCCTTACCGGAAAATTCCATAATCACACCGCCGCCGGATGTAGGCGAGATAAAACTGTCGTGTTTTTCGGCTGTAATGCCGGTCATAGGCTGGAACCAGTGGGTAAAATGTGTTGCGCCGTTTTCAATTGCCCATTCTTTCATAGCATGTGCCACGATATTAGCAATATTGATATCAAGCGGCTTACCGTCCTCAATAGTTTTTTTCAGTTCCTTGTAAGTACCCTTAGGAAGATACTTCTTCATTGAGTCGTCATTAAAGACAGCTGAGCCGAACATTTCAGGTACATTTACCATAAAAAACTCCCCATTCTAATAACTTGAATTTTCCGTATCGGATATTCCTGATTGCATCTTTTGTACTCTCTTCATTGAGCGCAGCATACAGGTGCGTAAAGGATGTGCCGTTTAACGGATTATAAAACAAAAAGGCACCGTAGGTCAAATTAGTTCAACCTACAGCGCCTTTGCTGTGATGACTGAATTATAAACCCATTTTTAGAAAAAGTCAACAGATTTTTAAAAACTTTTTATTTTTTGACGATATTAAGATTAATTTTATACTTATTTGATTATTTTTAGTAAAATTTCGGTTAAAATGATCATAAACTTTGTTTTCAAACAAAGGGTTTCCCCCCGGAAAAATGTCTTTTGGCTCCGGCATCGGCAAATGGCGCCGGTAGATATTGCGTTGCGTTAAAATGTTGACATTGCGCCGTGGGTTGTACTATAATGTATATGGAAAGTTGTACGTATTTATACAATAATATTACGGTTGTCTGCTATTGTTGATTCACTGTTCATTAAAACCCGGTTTCACAGATTCAGGTTTTATGATAATCTTGAGATTTTTCAAAGTTTGCAGTAAAACTAATTCCTGATAGTAAATCAGGCTTGGATTTGCGAGGATATTTTCCGCCATGGCTGTCTGCTTTTTTATCAGGTGAGATAAGTATATAAATAAATCAGGAGTATAATATGGCCAAGAGATTCTTTTTTACGATAAATCTTCTTATCCGGAGTGATACCAATATTAATAAAGCAATAACATCTATCATCAGTGATGAAAGGTTCTTCAGACAAAATGTACAGTTGGTGCTGATTGATTCTGTCGGAAGTAAGCTTTCTACAGAAATATGTACTGAGTACAGCAGTTTGTACCCTGATAATGTTTATTTCGTGGATGCGGTGGGTGAAAAACCATCGGAAAGTTATAATCATGCGGCACCGCTTTCTACCGGAACATATATCTCGTTTATAGATAATTATGGCATATATTCGCCTAAAACTTTTAGTCATGTGTTTAATATGATTAAAAGCGGCAGAGTGCCTATATTCTGTATAAAACCAATGCGCTCTGTTCCGCAGTCGGAGGATGAGCCGTATATGGATGGTATGGTCGGCGGTACTGTACATCTTCGTGATACACCTGACAAATTTATCCTGTTTCTTGGTGCTTATTTTTTTCATAGAAGAATCGTATCCGGTCTGCGCTTTGATAAGAGCCAGCGTTTTCATTACGATGTTAAGTTTTTGATTGATGCTCTGCTGAAAACATATAATTATGTATATTCGGAAAAATGCAGCTATACATCATCCTGTCCATGTGAATTGGATATAAAGCGCTATGAACCACAGTATTCAGCTGTGTTCTATACCAAAGCAGTGAATGGTTTTATGATACCAATGCTTAAAAGTCATAAAAATATCGGATTCGTTATGTATATAATGATGTATCTTATTGAGATTAAATTTGCATTGAACGCAGATGATGATTATAAAAAAGTCCTCATCGGCAGTCATGTCAATGAGTTTTTTGATGCTTGTTCCAAGGCGCTGCAGTACATAGATGATACGGTTATTCTTAACCGCCGGTTATGTGTGCTCAGCGGTATTGATGAAGAAATGCCTTTCCGTTTTATGAGGATGAAACGCAGAGATGCCGGATTGCTTCCGGAAGTAGATGTGGTATCTCCTAAGGAAACTGTTGTAAAAAAATATCGTGTATCGGAAAATCGGATAGCTGCACTTCCGCTGACAGGAGAATTTGTATGTCATATCGATGGTGTTCTGCTGGCAAGATCAAAAAATATTACAGCGGAAATTCAGATTCTTAACTTTGATAAGGAGGGTATGTATATTGATGCCGTTCTGAAAGGATGTTCCTGCCTTGATGAAAGTGATTTCAGTGTATATTCCGTCTATAACGGCGAAAGAAATCCTGTGATTCGTTCAGAAGCATATACACTGAAAAAATATTTTGGTCAGTCATTTTTGAAAAGATATTCTTTTCGCTTTTTTATTCCGATTGATCATGAAAATAAGATCGATACGGCAAGCCTTAATTTCAGATATCGGAAACTTGGATTCCGTATGCCTCTTTCTTTTTCGACAATTCATTCCAAATTGAATGACGAAATGAAAAGTCCTTATGCGGTTTTCGGCGACAGGGTGCTGACATATGATAAAAAAAGTAAAACGCTCGTCATCAGACGTGCAACCGAAAGCCTGCTGACTATTTCGGAAACAAGATTTCTGAATGATGTCAGTCGTAATTCCGGACTCAGAGAACGCTTTTACTATAATAAGATCAGAAAGCATGCCGTTTCTATGGTCAGAAACAGCGGTAAGAAAAAAATTATTCTTTTTTATGAAGATAAGGGAGTCAATTATAACGGCAGTTTGTTGTTCCGCTATTTTTACAGGCACAGAATCGGTGAATTTGAACCATATATATGTGCGAAAAGAGATTCGCCCGAATATAATTTTCTCGCCGACAAAGGTTATGAAAACATTATTGAAACAGGTTCTCAGAAAGCAAAAATTGTCGCATTGGCAGCTGATATTCTTTTTGCGGAAGACTGCGATCCATATGATTCTATCGGATTTAACGATAAGGATAAGCTGTATCTGCGTGATATGATGACAGCAATGACAATTTCAATCAAGAATTACTTTATGACATATGAAACTGCGCAGTATAACAACCGTATCAGGGATAATACACAGATGGTATTCTGTGCTTCTCAGAAAGAAAAAGAAAACCTTCTGCTTCCCATTTATGATTACGATGAAAGTATGATCAAGGTTACGGGAAGTGCAATGCTGGATGTTATAAGCCGCAAAAAAGAAAAGATAATTCTGATTGCTCCCGGTAAACGAAAGCTGTTTAAAATCTATGAGAATTCCGGTTATTACCGTTTTACGGAAAGTTCCTTTTTTAAGGCATATAATGATCTGCTTTCAGATGAGGAACTGCTGGAGGCATGCAAGCTGTATGGTTGGCAGATTGCTGTACTGATGCCGAAATCTATTGAAAAATATGCTTCTCTGTTTCCTGATGATCCAACGATCAGGGTATATCCTTATAACGAACAGATACAAACAGAGCTTCTGACCAGAGCATCAGCACTTGTGACTGATTATTCTGATCTTCAATACCGATTTGCATATCTCGGAAAGAGTGTAATGTACTTTTTTCCACAGGGATTGCCGATTAATTCGGAGCATAAAGGCGAAGGCATAACCAGAAATGGCTTTGGCGAGGTTGTGTTTGAAAAGGAAGAACTGTGTGACAGATTGATCAGAGGTATGGAAACTAATTTCAAACGCAGCGAGAAATACAAACTCAGAAGGGATGCATTTTTCGGAAGACAGGATAAAAGCAATTGCCGCAGAATTTATGAACAGACAATACGTATTATTAGGGAAATGTAACTGTTCGAAAACAAAAATAAATCAGGTAAATCTGGCAAAGGAAGAATTTTATGAACCAATTGAAAGCTGTAATATTCGATATGGACGGAGTGATTTTTGATTCTGAAAAGCTTTATATGCAATGCTGTATAGAAGCAGCAAAAATATACGGTGCCAATAATATTGAAAAAGTCGTTCTGGGGTGTATCGGACTTAATACCGAAAATACAATGGCTCGTTACCGAAATGTTTATGGAGATGATTTTCCGCTGGAGGATTTCTGGAAAGAGGCAACATCGCGTTTTGCTGAAAAAGCTCAGGGGGGACTTCTGCCTGTTAAAACCGGAGCGAAGGAAATTCTCAGGTATCTGAACGATAAAAATGTTCCTGTTGCACTGGCATCTTCTACTAAAACCGAAATGGTGCTTCGGGAACTTACAGAAGCTGGATTAAAGGAACATTTCAGCGTGATTGTCGGAGGGGATATGGTTACTAAAAGCAAACCCCAACCTGATATTTTTTTATTTGCTGCCAAAAAGCTTGGGATTGACCCTGTAGATTGTGCTGTGATAGAGGACAGTCTTAATGGAATCCGGGCTGCTGCTGCATCAGGTGGTTTTGTGATAATGGTGCCTGATCTGGTATATCCCACGCAAGAAGAAATATTACAGTATACTGATGTAGTTCTTTCTTCTTTGACAGAGGTTCACCGCTATTTTGAAGAAAACAAATTATTGGTTAAATGTTGAAATCGTTTTTAAAAAAATATAGAAAATAAGAGAAATTTAAAGAAAAATGGAGATATTAAAGAATATCTCCATTATTTTTGACTTTTACTGACTTTGACTTTTACTGACTATAATCCTATAATAAACTTACAAGGTCAGAGAAAGTCATACTATTCTTTATACTGATATCTGATAGAAAGTATACCGAAGGGATTGGCAGCTTTTAGAGGAGATCAGTATTAATGAATCAACAGACAAATTATATGGTGCAGACCGGTTTCCACCAAACAAGGTTCCGCAGAGTACGTTACGGCACCTTCAAAGATGGCTGTTGTTCATAATAATATTAGTATCAGATAGTGACGGAAAGGAAGTGACCGTTATGAAAATGAGTGATCTTGTAGCGCAGTATATTATTCGTATGCTGGACGAAACAGACGGAAACTGTGAGATAAAACGAAATGAACTTGCGAGTTCCCTTGGATGTGTACCGAGCCAGATCAATTATGTTATCACATCCCGCTTCACTCCGGAGCAGGGCTATATTGTTGAAAGCAGGAGAGGCGGAGGCGGATATATACGGATTATTCGTGTGGAAACGGATAAAAGGGTAGCAATGATGCACATAGTAAATTCTATAGGAAACAGCATCTCTGCTGCATCGGCAGGAGCAATACTCGGAAATCTTGCAGAGAGAAATATGATAAGCGAATACGACTATGCAATGATCACTTCGGCGCTTTCAGACAAGGCATATTCCTGTGTTCCACAGGATATCCGTGATACACTCAGAGCAGCAATATTAAAGAATATGCTTATTACTCATGTAATGATGAAGTAGCATAAAGCAAAAAAAACAGGGAGGTAATACTATGTTATGTCAATCATGTGAAAAAAGACAGGCTTCAACCCATATTAAAACGATTTTGAATGGAGAACTGAAAGAATTTAATCTATGTTCGGAATGTGCAGCAAAATTGGGATATGGTTCCTTTTTCAGCAATTTCGGATTTGATATTGATAAACTGTTTGGCAGTTTTATGGATGTGCCGAATCCTCAAAGAAAAGCCAAACGCTGTCAATTCTGCGGATCAAGCTTTGAAGAAATTGCAAAATCAGGCAAGGTTGGATGTGCTCACTGCTATGAGGAATTTTATGACGAACTTCTCCCGTCTATACAGAGAATCCACGGCAGAACAAATCATACAGGTAAGCTTGCAAGAAGTGCAGGAACAGAGGTAAAGGTCAAAAACGAAATTGCAAAATGCAAAGCAGAACTGGAACAAGCAATTAAAACTCAGGAATTTGAAAAAGCAGCCGAACTGCGTGATAAGATCAAGGAACTGGAAAAGAATGTTAGTGCATCGGAAAATGCATAAGGAGTGAATATCATGAGTGAAACTATTAATGTCAATGAACGGAAAGATATCAGTGATGTTGTTATCAGTACCAGAATAAGATTTGCACGTAATCTCAGGGATTATCCTTTTCCGTGTATTTTGAGTGAAGATTCTAAAAGACGTGTATCAGCGACTGTACGTGAGGCGGCTCTGGGTGGTCACAGCGCTATTTCGGGCAGATTCCGTTATATTCAGATGTCAGAGCTGACACAGGAAGAAGCTGTATCACTTGTTGAAAGACATCTTGTTAGTCCCGAATTTATATCCGACAGACAGGGCAGAGGTCTTCTGCTTCTTGATGACGAATCAGTCAGCATTATGATCAATGAAGAAGACCATATACGTATACAAGTTATTCGTCCTAATATGGATCTGGAGGGTGCATATGATCTTGCTGATAAGATTGATACACTGTTTGATGAGCAGCTTAATTTTGCCTTTAATGACAAACTTGGTTATCTGACTCAGTGTCCTACTAATATCGGTACTGGTATGAGAGCATCCCTGATGCTGCATCTGCCTGCACTTAAGGAGAGCGGCGCAATGGGAAAAATCAGTGCGTCTTTGTCCAAACTCGGACTTGTTATTCGTGGAATGTATGGAGAGGGTACCGATCCGAAAGGCTCGGTATATCAACTGTCCAATCAGGTTACACTTGGCATTTCGGAAAAAGAAGCACTAAATAATCTCAGAGATATAGCCATGCAGCTGATTACGCAGGAAAGGTCTGCTCGTAAAGCAATGTCCGGAAATATTGCTGTATTAGATACGGTTTATCGTGCTTTCGGCACATTGAAATATGCGAAACTGCTTGGCAATGACGAATGTATGAAACTGCTTTCCTATCTGCGCTTTGGAGTGGAAATGGGAATATTTGACAATATTGATTTTGATACCATAAATCATCTTATGATCGAGGTGCAGCCGGCTACTTTGATGAAAAATATCGGAAAAAAGCTTACTCCGCAGGAACGTGACTGTATCCGTGCCGAAGTTGTTCGTACAGCACTGCTTAGAAAGCAGGTTCCTGCCAGCCGCCGTCTGGGACAGTAATTGACGTTGGAAAATGAAATTCTGAAACAGCAGTTGTTTGATGTTGTGATTTTGTTTTCAATAAATCAGCAGACAATTATCCGGTAAAGGGAGGTTTCTTTCTGACGAAGTCCGTACAGGTTTTGTGGCGGCAGCTATCTGCTGTCTGAATTGATAATATTTTAAGAAGCTTGGAATAAATCTGATTTGCCTATTGTCCGACAATATTTTAAAAAGTTGTCGGACAAAAGCAGAATCATTAAAATGGAGGGGGAAATATGTTTAAATTCAATGGATTTACGGAAAAAGCAAATATTGCAGTAAATGCCGCTATTGAAGCGGCACAGGAAATGGGTCATAATTATATCGGAAGCGAACATATTCTGATAGGATTGCTCTCAGACGGAGAGAGCGCAGCTTGCAGGATTCTTGAAAATGCAGGCGCTGATAAAAATGAGATAGAGAAAATTGTTATAAATACAACCGGCACAAAATCACCAACAAGTCTGACTCCTGATGATTTTACGCCGAGAACGAAACGGCTGCTTCAATCAGCAGTCAGACATGCTGCGAAGATGGGCAACAGCTATGTTGGAACCGAACATATTCTGTTGGCACTGATATCTGACAGAGGCAGCTATGCAATGCGTTTTCTTTCAGAAACGGGAGTAACTGCCGATGGGATTGCATTGGGATTACAGGAAATTTTCGGACAAAGGAATGACTCGTCTGAACAGCAGATTTACGGAGAAAATGCAAGACCGGAAAACAAAAAATCTGCTCTTGAGAAATTTGGCCGTGATCTGACAAAGGCGGCTGAAAAAGGGGAGATTGATCCTGTGATCGGTCGAAAGGAGGAAATTGAAAGAGTAATTCAGATTTTATCCCGACGCACAAAAAACAACCCTTGTCTTATAGGTGAGCCTGGTGTCGGAAAGACGGCAATTGCGGAAGGACTGGCTCTTAAGATCGTATCTAATGATGTTCCTGAACCGTTAAAAAATAAAAGAATAATTTCGCTTGATCTTACGGGAATGGTAGCAGGAACAAAGTTCAGAGGTGACTTTGAGGAACGGATCAACTCAGCGATTGATGAAGTGAAAAAAAGCAAGGATATTATTTTATTTATCGATGAACTGCACATGATTATCGGATCGGGTGCGGCAGAAGGTTCGGCAGATGCTGCGAATATTCTCAAACCTTCTTTGGCAAGAGGCGATTTTCAGGTGATCGGTGCAACTACCATTAACGAATATCGTAAATATATAGAAAAGGATGCTGCTCTTGAAAGACGTTTTCAGCCGGTTACTGTCGGAGAACCAAGCGAAAGTGAGGCAGTAGATATTCTCAAAGGTTTGCGTGATAAATATGAGGCTCATCATAAAGTCAGGATCACAGATGAATCCATTGATGCAGCCGTAAAGCTGTCATCCCGTTATATTGCTGACCGTTTCCTGCCTGATAAGGCAATTGATCTGATTGATGAAGCTGCATCCAGAGTCAGACTGCGTACCTATACTGCACCGGATGATCTTCAGGAGCTTGAAAATAAATATAAAGAATTAGAACAGGAAAAAGAAGAAGCAGTTAACACACAGGACTTTGAGCGTGCTGCAAATTTACGTGATGAGCAGAAAAAGCTTAAACAAGAACTGGATGAAAGAAAACGCTGCTGGGAAGAAAAAAATGAGCATAAAAATGATGAGGTTACAGCAGAGGATATAGCTGAAATAGTATCAGGTTGGACTGGAGTTCCTGTAGTACAGCTTACAGAGGAAGAAAGTCAGAGGCTTTTACGGCTGGAAGATATTCTTCATGAGCGTATTATTGGTCAGGATGAAGCAGTATCAGCTGTTTCCAGAGCGATTCGCCGGGGGCGTGTGGGTCTTAAAGATCCGAACAGACCCGTAGGTTCCTT
>CACZPV010000317.1 GCA_902783065.1 uncultured Ruminococcus sp. | reverse complement strand
TGAAAAAAATACTTTTTGACTTTCGGGAGCGGTGTTTGTGCCGCCGCAGGCGGCACAAACACCGCTCGCCTTTTTACAATCGGCTAACAGACACTTTACAGTATGGAGTTTACAGTCATAGTGGTCAATGATGGCAGCAAAACAGAACAGACTCCGATATTCAAGGCTGTTTCTGAATTGGCAACAATACTTACACATGAAAAAAACAGAGGAAAAGGCGCTGCGCTTAAAACTGGATTTGAATATATCAAAAACACATTTACTGTACCGTATGTCGTTGTAACAGCTGATGCTGACGGTCAGCATCTTCCGGAGGACATTTTTTCTGTATGCGAAAAAGCCCGGGAACAAACCGGATGCCTGGTGCTGGGCAGCAGGAGAATAGGTGCAGATGTCCCCCTGAGAAGCCGTATCGGAAACGGGATGACAAGATTTATATTCCGGCTCGTCACGGGCAAAGGTATTTATGATACACAAACAGGACTGAGAGCATTCAGCAGCGGTCTGATTGATGATATGCTTTCGATAGAGGGTGAACGCTATGAATACGAAATGAATGTCCTTCTTTATCTTTGCCGGAAAAATATCAGCGTAAAGGAAATACCGATTAATACGGTGTATCTTGATAATAATTCCTCATCCCATTTCAATCCCATAAAGGATTCATTCAGAATATACAGAGAAATTCTGAAATTTTCAGCTTCATCACTTTTCAGCTTCGTTATTGATTATGGATTGTTCTGCGCGCTGATGGCTCTGACAGGTATGACAGTATTAAGTAACGTATCGGCAAGAATTATAAGTGCGGCGGTTAATTTTTTGCTTAACAGAAAATTTGTTTTTGGAAGCCATGAAAAGCTTATCTTGTCTGCTGCAAAATATGCTGCATTGGCAGCTGCGATTCTTATACTCAATACCTGTATGCTGAAATTGCTTATAATGATAGGTCTGCCGTATGCAGCAGCAAAAATACTGACAGAAACAATTATGTTTTTCTTTAGCTGGACAATTCAGAAGTTATTTGTTTTTAAGGAGGACAAAACATGAGAAAATACATTTATTCGATATGTTTTTCAGCAGTACTTGCAGCATTTACGCTTGGTGTGGTACTGGATACGTTTGTGATCAGCCGCCCTATGAATTATGCACAGGAGCAAATAAACAATGCTATGTTCAGCAGTAATTCAATTGACAGCAAAACTGATTATACGGCAAGGGAAACAGGCAGCGTCCGGTCTGATTCTGCCCGGAATACGGCCGATTCGGAAAATAATCAGTTACAAGACCCGGATGATCAGTTAAGCGAAAAACAAACGGATGAGAATAGTTTCCTGACACAGACAGATACATCCGGCAGTGCCATTTCCACTGATGATGCCAGTCTGATCGGAGAATATCAAAACGATCAGGCAAAAATAAAGCTGTATCAATACCGTTACGAAGATACTGCTGTATATGTCGCAGATGTTACTGTAAGTTCAAGTGAATATATAAAAACGGCTTTTGCAAACGGCTATTACGGAAAAAATGTAACAGCAAAGACATCTGCCATCGCACAGCAGAATGATGCAATACTCGCAATAAACGGAGATTACTACGGTGCAAGGGAAAATGGTTATGTGATTCGTAATGGAGTTGTATTCCGCAGTACAAGTGACGGCGGTGATCTGATGTGCGTTTATGCAGACGGTACGATGAGAATAGTCAATTCAGATGCCCAGTCTGCACAGGAACTTGTTGATCAGGGAGTGTGGCAGGCATTCTCTTTTGGTCCGGCTTTGGTGCAGGATGGTCAGGTAAATGTATCAGTCAATGCTGAGGTAGGCAAAGCAATGGCAAGCAATCCCAGAACTGCTGTAGGAATGATCGATACGTGCCATTATGTGTTTGTTGTATCTGACGGAAGAACAAGCGACAGCAAAGGATTATCACTTTATCAGTTAGCAACCTTTATGCAGAACATAGGTGTTAAGACAGCTTATAACCTGGACGGCGGCGGTTCTTCAACGCTGTATTTTAACGGAGAGGTCATAAATTATCCGACAACTTCCGGCAGATCTAAAAAAGAGAGAGGAGTGAGTGATATTGTTTACATCCAAAAATAAAAAAAGACTACAGAAACATCTGATAGGAAGTATTATAGCGACATTATTCTGTGCATTATTTGCAGCGGTATATGAGTCTTTCAGCTTTGGAGTTTATTCATACTTTATGCTTTTTGCGTTTGTAATTCCTCTGCTTGGCTGTTCCCTTCCATTCAGCATCATATCATTCAGAAACAAAGATATTCCAGATATCAAAGTTCTGCGGCTGTGGAACAGCGGAATAGCTGCTCTGACTGTAGGATCAATAATGCAGGGGGTTATAGAAATTTACGGAACCACAAATCATCTCATCATTATTTATGCAATATCCGGTGCAGCTTTCTGCATAAGTGGTTTTGCTGTATGGCTTATTCAGAAAGGACAGAGAAAAGAAGTACTGCAGTGATAAAAAAGAGATTATCATTCAAAATATCACCCGATAGCTGCGCTTATTATTCCCATCACCCTGCCCCCTTTCCAATTGGAAAAGGGGGCAATTGCAGCGCATGCCCGCAGCCGGTATAAAATGAAACCTAAAGGTCCTTCCTTTTATAATTGATCAAGTCAATTTTACAGATTCAGAAAAAAATTATTAAAGCTGAAACACTTTCTCTGATACTTGTGTTATATAGAGTGAAAGCGGTCAGAAAGCACCGCAAAAAATTAAAAATCTACAATACACGAAACAGAGAGGGAGATCATTATGAAAAAGACAGTTAAAACAAATAAAAAGGTTACAATCGCAATTATCGCAGTATTATCGTCAGCAGCAGTACTCGGAACAACAGCGTTTGCAGCAGACAGTGCCGCTCCGGTATTCGGAGAAATGTTTGCAGGCAAATCAGCTGATGGAATGTATTCCGGAGGAAATGTACAAATCATAAGTGAAAATGTAAATGTTGATTTCAAGGGAGTTATGGGTGACAAAAATACAGCATATGCAGTTATGAATATTACAAGCATAGACGGCAGTGCTTTTGCAGAAGATATTGACAACAGTTTTGTAACCCCTGTATTCTCTGAGGAAGGAAAGGCAGCAGAAGTAACTTGCACAAGATCAGCTTTTGACAAACTTTCAAGCAAGCTTTTCTACCATCCCAACAGCGGTGACGGTGATGTGGAATATGTACTTGAGGATGCCAATACTATTCGTGCAGCAGTCAGCTATAATGATAATGAATTTAATATTATAGGTCAGACGCTGACAGTCAGCGACGATAAACTGAATGTGTATCATGTGGATCAGGTTATTTACACAACAGACGAATGGACTCGGATTTTCAATGATCATCAGAATGATGACGATTTCTGGTCTGACGGACTGGATATTCTCGGCAAGGCAGAAAAAGAATACGGTAAGGCTCTTAGCGGCGGTCAGCATGCAGTTTATGCGCCCGGCGGCGATATTGTTATAGCAACAGTAAAAGAAATTCCGGTAGACTATACAGTTTCTGTTCAGTTGAACTACAAGGACAATTCCAGAACCATTTCCGAAGCCGCCGGAAAAAAGACAACTTACTATAACGCAGAAATGACTGTAAAAGAACTTGAAGTTAATCCGTACTCTGTAAAGCTTGATCTTCTTTATCCCACAGAGGATATGGACAAGGTTATTGGTATTGAGGAAACTCTCGATCAGACTATAGAAAACACTATTACTCTGAAAATGCAGGACGGCACAGTTTATACATCTTCCAATGCACCCGTCTACACAAGCGACAACATGGAGCGCCTTAGTTTCACATTCACAGATGATCAGTATAAAACGGTAGTTATTGATCCGCAGAATATTTTGACCATCACCTATAACGGAACATTACTTTACGAGATGGTGTAAAACCGGCGAGCCGCCGGTGCCTTACTAATACCCGCAGCCATTTAGGCTAAAACAATTATTACAGTCGTCTGGCGGCATGCTGCCGCTGTCGGTTTAATACCCACAGCTATTTAGATTCAAATATTATCACAGTCGTCTACTATTGTTG
>CACZPV010000316.1 GCA_902783065.1 uncultured Ruminococcus sp. | reverse complement strand
TTCTTCATGTGCGAGTTTTGCCTCAAAAATGCCGCTAGCCGTTGTTCCGCTAAGATACTGAGAAATCAGCGGATATGTACAATAAGAAGAAAAAGCTTTTTGTGCCAGCAAAATATGGCAGCCGGTACGTTCTTTTACATTTTTAAGAATCTCCAGATTATGGATCAGTGACTGTTCGTCAATTACGTAACAGGGTGTCGGCAGTTGTTTGACAATTTCAATTTTATTCATCATTATCACCATCAATTTAAAGTAACCTGATTCAGGCAGTATTATCTGTTTTGTTGTGCCAAATTTAAATACAGTATAAAACATTAAAATTCCCTATCAGTCCGATTATCCTGTCTTAACAGTAACGGTAAAGTCGGATTTCAGAGGGTACTTTTGATATTATAACATTTTTACTGCGGAAAATAAAGGGATTACAATGCATAAATCCAAAAAGAATTGCGCTGGCGGTTCGGCGTGCGTCAGAGCTTGCAATTTATAGCAAAAACAAGTATAATTGTAGTGATATTTCAGCGTAGTTTTCCCCAACTTGGAATAAGCTGTAAATATGGGGAAATGTAATGGAAAAGAAGTATTATATAGAAAGAAGGAAAAAGTTTGAAAACATCGGATTTTTATTATGATCTTCCTGAAGAACTGATTGCACAGACTCCTGCAGAACCACGTGATAGTTCGAGATTACTTGTGATGAACAGAAAGGATGGTACAATCAGTCATAAGCATTTTTATGATATTATTGATTATCTTGAAGAAGGAGATTGTTTAATTGTCAACGATTCCCGTGTTCTCCCTGCCAGAATTTTCGGCACAAAAGAAGGAACAGGTGCTAATGTAGAGTTTCTGCTTCTTCGTCATATCGAGAATAAGCGTTGGGAAACGCTGACAAAACCAGGGAAAAAAGCAAAGGTAGGCACCACTTTTCTTTTTGGCGGCGAACTGATGAAGGCAACCGTTACGGAAATTACCGAAGAAGGAAACCGGATTGTTGATTTTGAATGTGATGGCAATTTTTACGAAACACTGGATAAACTCGGACAGATGCCGCTCCCACCGTATATCCACGAAAAGCTGACAGATAAGGAACGGTATCAGACTGTATACAGCCGTGAACTTGGTTCTGCTGCTGCACCGACGGCAGGACTTCATTTTACAAGAGAACTGATGGAAAGAATCAAGGCGAAAGGTGTTAAAATTGGTTATGTCACCTTACATGTTGGTCTGGGAACATTTCGTCCTGTGAAAGTAGATGATGTAACTAAACATCATATGCATTCAGAGCATTATGAACTGCCGGCAGAAACAGCAAAACTGATCAATGAAACCAAACGCAGCGGTAAAAGAGTTATAGCTGTTGGTACCACAAGCTGCCGTACGCTTGAATCGGTGGCAAAAAAAGAAGGTTGTATTTGTCCATCTGAAGGATGGACGGATATCTTTATTTATCCCGGTTTTGAATTTCGTGTACTGGATGGACTTATTACCAATTTTCATTTGCCGGAAAGTACTCTGATTATGCTGGTTTCGGCGTTTGCCAGTTATGATCAGGTGATGAATGCCTATAAGATTGCCGTTGAAGAAGAATATCGTTTTTTCAGCTTCGGTGATGCTATGTTTATTCAATAAAAAATACCCGATCCACCAAAAATGGATCGGGATTTTTTTTATGTAGAGTTAACGTAGTAAGAATGTCAGAAATCAAATGGTTGAGATTCACCGCATCCGCAGGTGCCTACATATTTAGGCATTACTTTGCCGCAATTCGGGCAAGTCCATGTGGCACCGATATCAGGCACATCTTTTCTGCTGTTAACAGCAGCTTCAGCCTGACGCATGACTTCTGCCTCTTTTGCTTTCTTTCCGCCGAAAATATGTTTCTTTTCCGGCTTAGGAGCGGGAGCTGCCGCACGGCTGTTATCAAATCTCATAGGAGTAGGCGGCGGAGCGTCATCAAATCTCATAGGAGCAGGCGGCGGAGCGTCATCAAATCTCATGGGAGCAGGCGGCGGAGCGTCGTCAAATCTCATGGGAGCAGGCGGCGGTGCATCGTCAAATCTCATAGGAGATGGTTCGGGAGAGTCATCAAAGTTAAATGGTGTATTATCAGCTGATGAAGAACCAAACGGTTTCGATGCTGCACGGTCATTTTTGATATAGCCCAAATCGGGATCAGGAGTGGTATCTACAGGTGGATTTGTCTGGGGACTGTATGACTGCAGAGAAGGAGCTGCATCATTAAATGCACTTGCATCCATGATTCTGTCATCTTCGTCACTGCGTTCGGCTTCCTGAATGGTAGGCATTCCAAAAGACTGAGGAGCTGATGAGTTACCAATCGGCATTGATGGTTCGTCATCAAAGCCGAACGGTTGAGGAGTACCGCATCCGCAGGTGCTGATATATTTTGGCATAACTTTACCGCAGCCCGGGCAAGTCCATGTATTGCTGCTTTGCTGTGAAGGTGGTACGTCTGTTTCATTAGCAGTTTTCTTTCTGCGTCTAAAACCCGACGGTAAATCCTTTTTTTCTTCGGACTTTGCAGTATTTCTTGCTTTCAAATCGGGATAAGCAGAACTTGCAGCATTCATAGCTTCTGCATCGTGCGGATCCGGCTGCAGAGCAGGAGGATCATCGTCAAAGCTGAACGGTTGAGGAGTACCGCATCCGC
>CACZPV010000315.1 GCA_902783065.1 uncultured Ruminococcus sp. | reverse complement strand
GCTGCTGTTGTTCCAGTCCGGCTCATTCTCATATCAAGCGGTGCATCATTATGATAGGAAAAACCTCTTTCGACGCAGTCCAGCTGATGGGAAGACACTCCTATATCCATCAGTACTCCATCAAGCAAACCAACAGACAGTTCCTTCACCACTGAGGGTATCTCCGAAAAATTAGACTGTACAATAGTCACCCTGTCATCCTTATCAAAGCGTTCATGCAGCGTACAAATTGCATCAGGGTCCTGATCCACACATATCAGTCTTCCGTCCACACCCAAACGTGACAGTATTCCTGCGGAATGACCTCCTCCGCCTGCTGTTCCGTCTAGATATATACCGTCAGACCTTATACCAAGTACTTCCATTGTCTGCTCGAAAATAACGGGCTTATGAGAAAATTCCATCATTTCACCTCATTAAAGTTCAAGCTCATTCATCATATCGTAAACATCATCACCGGAAAGATCATTATTATAGCGGTTCCAGGTTTCTCCATCCCATATCTCCACCATAGATCCTGTTCCGTTGATAACAACATCCTTATCCAGACCGGCATACTCACGCAGCTGCTGCGGAATAAGCACTCTCCCCTGCTTATCGGGAATCAGTTCTGCCGCACTGGAAAAAAGAAAACGTTTAATCTGCACAGTCTTTGCCGAAGGCATTGATGCGATCTTCTGACCAAGCTCATCCCAGGCTTTTTTCGATAGAATTGTGATGGTATTATCCTTTCCTTTTGTGGCATAGAAAACATCGCCAAGTTCCTCACGGAACTTCGCAGGCATTATCACACGGCCCTTCGGGTCGATATTATGTTGATAATTACCTATTAACATAATCTGCACCTCAAACCACGCAACTGCAGGGATCGGAACCGAAATTCCACCACTTCGTTGCACCTTTCACCACTTTCTTATCCATTATAGCCTAATAACAAAAAAATTTCAAGGTATAAGCGATACTTTTTTTAATATTTTTTCATTTATTTCCAACAAAGAAATTAACATTAAATTATGCAATCCGCCAACAAATCGCAAAAACGCTTTATTATTGCGGTATTCAGCCAACAAATCACACATACCTGTCTTTCACTCAAGGATTAAAGCGGGATTCTTTGATAATAGTGGTGGAAAGTGGAGGAAAATTCAGATTATAAATATATAATCAGCTTATTTTATCAATGTACGTAATCAAACATTCAACCATTCTTAACTCTTTAGTTTACATCCGGACCACAAAAAGTAAATATCCCCCCAAAAACACCATATTAAAGAAAGTAATTAAAAACCTACACAAAAGAAATTAAATAAGCTAAAGAAAGCCGGAATGAGGTACTTGATATTGTCTGGGTTTTGTGTTATAATACAAGGACATCAAAACACAGAAAGAAGAAACATAATATGCCCATTAAAATTAAAAGCGAACTTCCTGCTTACAAAATACTGGAAGCAGAAAACATATTTATTATGACAGATGAAAGAGCCATGTCGCAGGATATCCGTCCTTTGAAAATTATCATCCTCAATCTTATGCCTAATAAGATTGAAACGGAAACACAGCTTCTGCGTTTACTAGGAAATACCCCTTTACAGGTAGATATTGAACTGCTGCAAATGGCAACACATGTTTCACGGAATAAAAATACTCCCGCTGATCACCTGACTGCCTTTTATAAATCTTTTGATGATATTAAGGATAACCGCTATGACGGTATGATTATCACAGGCGCACCCGTTGAACAAATGGATTTTGAACAGGTGGATTACTGGGACGAAATGTGCCGCATTATGGAGTGGTCTAAACGTAATGTCTACAGCACTTTTCACATATGCTGGGGTGCACAGGCAGGTCTGTATTACCATTACGGAGTTCCAAAATATGAACTTGATGAAAAGCTTTCCGGCATATATGTACACAGGGTTATGAATACCTTCCATCCACTTACGAGAGGTTTCGACGATAAAATTCTTCTTCCTCATTCCCGCTACACGGGAAATCACCGCTCGGATATCCGACAGCATGAAGAACTGGAGATCCTTGCCTCCTCCAATCTGGCGGGTGTGGCAATCGTTGCAAATAAAAACGGCAGGCAATTTTTTGTAACAGGTCATGCGGAATATGACAGAAATACACTTGCCAACGAATATTTTCGTGACAGAAATAAAGGAATTGACCCTCAACTTCCCTACAACTACTTTCCCGGCAACGATCCACGTGCACTCCCGAATCTGACATGGAGAAGCTATGCGACTATCCTGTATTCTAACTGGCTGAATTATTACGTCTACCAGCAGACACCCTATGATATCTCTGATATCAAGGGATTTGATGACGCTCCCGTACTATAAAAATCATCATCCGGATATTGAATAGTTATTTTCAAAATCCTGCTTGCAGAATACTTGTTCAATGTATTTTTCCGGATTTTTCTTTTTGTATAGTTTTTTATTCCGAAGGTCAATTTTTATCTTTTATAAATCAGCAGATGATTTTTGGGTGCAGTGCGGCAGTTCAGAATTATCTGCTTTTCAAAATAATATCAGTATAAAAGAAGGACTGCTGCACCAAGAAAGTGCAGCAGTCTCTTTAATTTAATAATGTTATCAGATATCAAGGTTCTGAGATAATTTATCGTATTCTTTAGCGAGATCGGTCTTTTCCATATCTTCATATAATGCTGATAAATCAGCATACTGAGAAGAAAGACTGTCTGAAAATTGCTCAGGATCATTCGAGGCAAGCATCTTATAAATTTCCGCCGCCTTAAGGTAGTAACGTTCGGCATCTTCATAGTTTTTGCAGCAGGAATAAATATATCCGATATCACCATATCCAGCTGCCAGCTCGTCCTTATAATCAATCATGGTTTCGTCAAGTTGTTCAGATTTATGATCGGCAATCAGTTTTTCGTATATTTCGATCACTTTTTCGTAATACTCAATTGAGCGGCTGTATTCCTCTTTGCCGCTGCTTGACTTAGCAAGACAATCATAACAGTAGGCAATATCCTCCAGATATTTTTCACTATCCGTCCCTGCCAACTCAATATATACCTCCAGAGCAGTTTTATACTCTTTTTCCGCATTTTCATATTTATTTCGAAAAAAATAAGTGTCGCCCACATTGCAGTACGAATCAGCCAGTAACTCCATCAAATCGGGCATTTTTGTGTCAGCAGCTTCCTTAAGAAATTCTACCGACATCATATAATACTCGTATGCATCATTGTACTTTTCAAGCATTTCATAGACAGAACCGAGTCCTTCAGCACAGCGGGCTGTCTGCTCTCTGTATTCATCAGGTTTCTCCTCAAACAGAGTTTTATATATTTCAAAAGATTTCTTATATAATTTTTCTGCTTTTTTAGGATCATTTCCTTCCAGAAATGCCTCACCTTCTTCTGCCAGTGCCAAAGCAGTATCAGGATCTATATTCAGAGGTTCCTCTTTTTTCCAATTAAAAAAATCAAACATTTCATCACTTCCATCCACTC
>CACZPV010000314.1 GCA_902783065.1 uncultured Ruminococcus sp. | reverse complement strand
TGGATGACGGCAGAGTGGATATCGCTGTGGAACCGATGTTTATCAGCCATGAAAGTCAGCTTTCAAGTGTGGATGATGTGTTCAACGGTATACTTGTCAGAGGTGATGCTACAGGTGATGTTGTGTTTTACGGCAAGGGTGCGGGAAAACTTCCGACAGCAAGTGCGGTTGTTGCCGATATTATTGACTGTGTAAAGCATCTGAAAGCAAGAAAATATCTGTATTGGGCAGACGGCGACAACTCCTTGGTAAAGCCATATGAGGAAACAGAGTTTAGTGTATATGTCAGAGTACAGACTGACAATAAAACATCAGCTGCTGAGAAAGCTGCGCAGTTGTTTAAGGATGCCAGAATTCTTACCAGAACCGGCGAAGCAGCAGATGAGTATGCTTTCACAACAGGCAGCATGACTGTTGCTGAGCAGGAGAATGCTGCGGCAGAACTGGAAAAATCCGGTGTGAAAGTGTTGTCAAAAATCCGTATATCGGATTTATGATATCAGATTCTTGTGTTTTCGCAGAGGCCGCCGGATGTATAAGCGACGGTTTGTGATCGGAACATTTGAGTAAATAATGAAAAACAATTGGGGGAGAAAAAATGAGTTTAATCGTTCAGAAGTTCGGCGGCAGTTCTGTAGCCGATGCCGAAAGAGTCTTTAACGTTGCTAAGATCGTCACGGATACCTATAAAAAAGGTAATCAGGTGATAGTTGTAGTTTCTGCTCAGGGAGATACCACGGATGATCTTATCGAAAAAGCCAATGAAATCAATCCGGATGCTTCCAAAAGAGAAAAAGATATGCTTCTTGCAGCAGGTGAACAGATCTCTATTTCATTGCTTGCAATGGCAATAGAGAAGCTTGGTTTTCCGGTTGTATCCCTTCTCGGTTGGCAGGCTGGTTTCCAGACATCATCTGCATATACATCTGCCCGTATAAAAAGAGTCAGAACTGATAGGATTATTAAGGAACTTGACAAGAACAATATCGTTGTTGTAGCAGGTTTCCAGGGTCTTAACCGATATGAGGATGTTACAACTCTCGGACGAGGCGGATCCGATACCAGTGCTGTTGCAATTGCAGCTGCAATGCACGCAGATCTTTGCCAGATCTTTACGGATGTGCAGGGGGTTTACACTGCTGATCCCAGAAAGGTAGAAAATGCAAAAATGCTTAAGACCATTTCTTATGATGAAATGCTTGAACTGGCAACTCTCGGCGCACAGGTTCTCAACAACAGAAGCGTTGAAATGGCAAAGAAATATAATATTGAACTTGAAGTTCTTTCAAGCTTTACCAATACACCGGGTACAATCGTTAAGGAGGCAGCAAAAATGGAAAAAATGTTGATAAGCGGCGTAGCAAAGGATACAGAGGTAGCTCGAGTTTCAGTAGTAGGTGTTCCGGATGAACCCGGTCTTGCCTTTAAGATGTTCTCAAGACTTTCTGCGAAGAAAATTAATGTAGATATTATTCTCCAGTCAATTGGCCGTGACGGCACGAAGGATATATCCTTTACAGTTGCAAAGGATAATGCCAAAGAGGCAGCAGCTGTTATGGAAGATTATATTAATACTGTTGGCGGTAAGAGTGTTTCTGTTGACGAAAAGGTTGCAAAAGTGTCTATCGTTGGCGCAGGTATGGAAAGTCATGCCGGTGTAGCTACCAAGATGTTTGAGGCACTGTATGACGCACAGATTAATATTCGAATGATCTCTACCAGTGAAATCAAGGTTTCCGTTCTCATTGATGAGGATAAGGCAGATGCAGCAGTGAAGGCAATTCATTCTAAATTCTTTGACGAAGACTGATTGTTTATTATCCGTTTTTTTGATTGATTCCAGAATCTGTGAAATTGATGGAAGGTCTTTTGAAGAAAATATAGGTTTTAATCTGTTTATTACTGTATATTTAAAATAACCTGAATCCGTGAAGTTGATTTGATGAATTATAATGATGAAAACTACTTATGGGTTCATCTTATCCAGACTGCGGTCGTCCACAAAAACCCCTTTCCCACCGGGAAGGGGGCAGGGGGATGGGCGGAAAAGCTGCACATTATGTGTGAACACCCAAATTAGTGATAATGTATAAAAAAGCCCATCATTACTGTATATTTAACGGTAGTTATAATTGAGTTTCATGAATTCAGGATAAAGTCAGTGGATTTTTATGATTCACTGACTTTTGTGTTTTTCTGAAATAAAATATTTGACTGTATTTTTTTGATGATTTCGTTAATAATAATAATCAGGTCAGACTAAAATGATTTCACTGATAACCGATTCCTGATATAAAATCGGCTTGTGA
>CACZPV010000313.1 GCA_902783065.1 uncultured Ruminococcus sp. | reverse complement strand
TTATGAGTCTGGAAAAAGCGCAGACAAATCTGGAAATAGATAAAAATGAAGATCTGAAACATCAGTTATATAAGCCGCATATCAAGGTTATTCCTTTTTAATGCAGCTGCATTGTGGTTTATGTATTATATTTCGGGTGTATTGTACAAATAAATAAATGTATAATTTTTTCGCTGTCCGTCTTTGGCGGGCAGCGAAAAGAAATAATAAGGATATCAGCTGTCAGCTGTGTGATGACGGAATTAATCTGAGAACCGGCTTGCAGAAATTCGATGGGGAGAAAATATGAAAAAGGTTTTATTAGTAACTTTGCAGGATGTTAATACAGGAAATCGTCTGCAGAATTATGCGCTGCAAACAGTTTTGAAAAAGCTCGGATATGAGGTTCACACACCTTACTATACATTGCTGCAGTATAATTCTTTAAAAAAACAGCTTAAGTGCACCTTAAAGCTGGCACTTGGAATTACAGGAATGAAAAGATTCAGTCCTGATAAATTTTTTTATATGCGAAAAAGCGATTTGAGGATTTCAATAAAGATTATATTGATAATATGTTTAAAGTATCCTATTCTTCAGTGTTTAAGCAGAGTTGGGAAGGATTTGATTTTGCTGTCAGCGGAAGCGATCAGGTGTGGCACAAATGGTCGGACAAGGAAGAAGAACTGAAATATTTTTATCTGCAGTTTATTCCGAGAGAGAAAAGAATTGCTTATGCACCCAGCTTTGGATTTGAGGAATTTCCTCAAAAGGATCTTGATGTACATAAGGAAGGTATTTTGGGTATGACAGGTCTGTCATGCCGTGAAAAAAATGGACAGGAACTTATCGAGAAATTGACAGGAAGAAAGGCAGAACTTGTAATTGACCCAACTATGCTGCTTGAGGCACATGAGTGGAAAAAAATATCCAGGAAACCTGAGTATATTTCGGATGAGCCGTTTATGCTGTTGTACTTTCTTGGTAAAAAAACACCTGAATATCAGGAAGCTATTAAATATGTGTCGGAGAAATACGGTCTGAAAATAATAGATATTTATGATTGGAAAAACACTAACCATTTTTTTACCAGACCGGACGAATTTCTGTGGTTGGCAGAACATGCAGAAATGGTATATACGGATTCCTTTCATGCCTGTGTTTTTTCCATGCTGTTCAAGACACGGTTTGTTGTTTTTCCCAGACGGCAGGCGAATATGGAAAATATGTTTGGAAGAATTGAAACCCTTTTAAACGATTTTTCACTTACGGATCATATTTACAACGGAAGTGTTCGTCAAATAGACGAATTGCCTGAAACTAATTATGATGAGAAACAGCTTGAAGCGGCAAGAAATAAAGCAATAGCTTATCTCAAAAAATATTTGTAACTCAGACTTTGTTACAGAAATACGTTATTTCTAAAATACTGAATAAATCACCCAATCAGTACATTACAGAACCGGAAGTCAATAGCAGACAGAGATGACAGCTTTAACGGTTAATTGAAATAATCTTAAATCGGAGCGTAAAAGTTATGAAGCTTGAAAGAACAAAAAACGCTACAAGAAATATTATCTTTGGTGTTATATTAAAGGTCTATCAGATATTGATGCCATTCCTGATAAGGACGGCGATCAATTATTCACTGGGAGATCAGTATCTGGGATTAAACGGTCTTTTTACGTCCGTTTTGCAGGTTTTGAATCTGGCAGAACTTGGAGTCGGCAGTGCAATGGTTTTTAGTATGTATAAACCTATTGCACAGGACGATACAAAGACTATCTGCGCCCTGATGAAACTCTATCGTCTGTATTACAGAATTATCGGATTGGTTATCGCAGTTGTTGGAACAATATTACTTCCGTTCATACCGTATCTGATTGAAAGCGGAGAAAAAGGTGTACCGGCAGAGATGAATATTTATATTCTATATATTATGAATCTGGCGGCGACTGTGATTACATATTGGCTGTTTGCTTATAAAAACAGCATCTTTCAGGCTTATCAAAGAGTAGACGTTCCGAGTAAAATTATGTTGGCAACTACCACGCTGCAGTATCTTCTTCAGTTTGCCTGTATCATTTTGCTGAAGAATTATTATCTGTTTGTACTGGTTCTGCTGATCACGCAGGCTTTAGCAAATATTATTACGGCAATTGCTTCCAATAAACTATATCCTCAGTATCAGCCTGAAGGAAATCTCAGTAAGAAACAGATCAAGAGTATCAATCAACGAATATCGGATTTGTTTACTTCCAAACTGGGTGCAGTTATCGTTAATTCAGCAGATACAATTGTTATTTCGGCTTGTTTAGGATTAATTCCTCTGGGAATTTATCAGAATTATTATTTTATAGTAACTGCTGTAATCGGTGTGGTTACGATGATTTTTAATGCCTGTACTGCAGGAATCGGCAACAGCCTGATTACGGAAACAAAAGAAAAGAATTTTAACGATCTCAAGAGATTTACCTTTTTTATTTCATGGATTGCTGGTTTTTGTACGTGCTGTATGCTGAATTTGTATCAGCCGTTTATGGAAATCTGGATGGGAACAGATAAAATGCTGGAATATTCCGCAGTAATTTGTTTTTGTCTGTATTACTATATATATGAGATTAATCAGCTTTTCACAACCTACAAGGATGCGGGCGGAGTATGGCATAAAGATCGTTTCAGACCTTTGGTTACAGCGCTTGCTAATCTTGTTATGAACCTGATAATGGTTCAGTTCTGGGGTGTGTACGGGGTATTGCTGTCTACAGTTTTGTCTACGCTGGTGATAGGTATGCCATGGATCCTGCATAATTTATTTACCACTATGTTTGAGAAAAAACATTTGTTTTCATATGTAAAATCACTGCTGAAATACACATTTGTGGTATTGTTAAGCTGCGCAATTTGTTGGCTGGCTTGTTCATTTATCAGGTTAGGATTGTGGTCTACACTGATTGTAAGGGGAATCATTTGCCTGATTTTACCAAATGTGATATATTTGCTGGCTTATATTAAGAAAAAAGAATTTAGTGATTTTATCAGAATTATTGATAAAATGACGAAACATAAATTAAAACTTGAAAAAAGATTAAAGCTTAAATATACGGTAAGAAATGAGGAATAAATATGATTCAGATTTCAAAGCCTTCGGAGTGCTGTGGCTGCGGTGCATGTACAATAAAATGCCCTAAAAACTGTATTCAGTTAAAGCCTGACAAACAGGGTTTTTTATATCCGTCTGTCGATCAGGAAATGTGTGTTAACTGCGGATTGTGTGAAAAAGTCTGTCCGATAATTAACAGCAGGGAGCTGCAAACAAAAGATGCTCCTAGGGCATACGCTGCGTATGCACAGAATTCCGATGTAAGAATATCCAGTTCGTCGGGAGGAATTTTTACTTTATTGGCAAGGGAAATTCTTGATCAGGGCGGATGTGTTTTCGGTGTAGTATATGATGAGGATTTTTCTGTGCATCATATAGGAGCTGACCGTTTAGAAGCATTGGAGCTTCTGAAAGGCAGTAAATACATTCAGAGCCGTACTGAAGAAACTTTTTCTCAGGTGAAAAAAATGCTTGACAGCGGAAAAACGGTTTTGTACAGTGGTGTATCCTGTCAGATAAGCGCATTGAAGTTATATCTTGGAAAAGATTATTATAACCTTTACACCGTTGATGTTTTATGCCATGGTGTTCCGAGTCCGGCACTCTGGAAAAGATATCTTGAAGAAAAAGAAAAAGAATATTCTTCTAAAGCGAAATTTGTCAATTTTCGAAGCAAAGATTTCGGATGGAAAAAGTTTTCGCTGAAAATTGAATTTGAAAATGGAAAGGTGTATATCCGAGATCTTGATGAAGATCTTTTCATGCGCTTTTTTCTTAAAAATATTTGTTTGCGTCCTTCATGTTATGATTGTCAGTTCAAAAATATTATTAATCGTCAGTCTGATATTACCATTGGTGACGCATGGGGAATTGATAGCCATATGCCCGATATGGATGATGACAAAGGTACATCGGTCGTGATTATTCACAGCAATAAAGGTGACAAATGGTTCAGGCAAGCTGCAAAGGAAACTACAATTAAGTCGTGTGAGCTTGATACTATTTTACCGCCGACGGCAGATTCCAGAAAATCTGTTAAACCGCATCCTAATAGGAAAAAGTTTTTTCGGCATTTCGCACAGGGAGAAAGCACACAGCAGCTGGAACGTTTTTTACGATTTCCGCTGATGTTCAGAATTAAGCGGAAAGCTAAGAATATTATGAAAAAGTTTTCTCGCTGATTTTTATGTAATTTTATTTTTTCAGTAGATATATTGCCGTTCAAACATTGTCTGGGCTTCTGGACGATGTAATTGACTAAACTAAGGGTGAAAGATGAGCATAGATAGAAATTGTTTTAGCCAAAATATCTATGGGTATTAGTAAGGGTACGGAATAATGATATGTGCAGGAAGAAACCTTCCTGCACTCTTTTTTGCGATCTATCAAGTTGACTTCCGGATTCAGGAATAAAAAAACCAGCTGCTATGTC
>CACZPV010000312.1 GCA_902783065.1 uncultured Ruminococcus sp. | reverse complement strand
CTATAGAAAACAGAATGATACGTCAGGGCGGAAAATGGAAGGAAAAAGAATACATTGTTTTCCCCGGATATGTGTTTATCAATGTGCAATATACATGGTCGCAGTATTACATTATTTCCGGAATACGTCAGATAATTCGTATTCTCGGAGGCGGAGAAAATCCGGAGCCGCTTTCTGATAATGAATACGATCTGATCATAAGACAGGCAGAATTGTTTAAAGAGCCGTCTGTAATAAAATTTACAGAAAATGGTTATGAAATAAAAAGCGGTATTCTGCTATTGCTGCAAGACAATATTAAAAAAATCGACAGGCACACAAGACGTGCCGCAGTATGTATGATGACAGCCGGAACGGAAACCGTAATAAAATTATCGTTCCGAACAGAAAATACAAAAGCTGACGGATAAGAGTGGTTGATTCGTCCCATAATTTGAAACAGCCGTTATATCGTAAAGACAAGACAGTCCGTGGGGATTGGCTATGGCAAAGCTTGTTTTTATGATATAACGGTTTTTTTTTTATATGAAAGAAGGTGCTGAGATGGATAAGCTTGACAAGCTTTCGGAAATACTGAAAAAAACAGATACAAAAGTCGAATTCGATATTGTAGGAGATCTTGAGGAACTTCAAAGACGTTTTTGCGTTATAAAAACAAAGGATTTCCGCAAAAAACTTGTAGCTTTGATCGAAAAATATAAAAACACAGAGATCACGCTGATACGCTCGGCACTGGTAGAAAAGTGCCGCAAGGGTGATACAAATGCAATAAGGCTGTACTGCGATTACTTTAAGCCTGCTGAGTCCGATGATGAAGACAACGAACTTATTGAAGCTCTGACTGCTAAAGGACAGGAGGTTTTCGCTGATGATGATTAAGCCTTTTTCTAAAAAGCAGCTCAAGGTGATGACATGGTGGAAAAATCCGAAAATATCAAAGAAATATGATGCAGTAATAGCCGATGGTTCTATCAGATCAGGAAAAACAATGTCTGTCCTGTTTTCAGGGTCTGCAATACGGCAGTGTCTGACCGCTGTTTCGGGATAGATGATTACAGCAGCGTTGACAGTATCATCAGTGAGCTGATTATCCGTGTATCGCAGGTTGCAAAGGTACTTGATAAATTTTCGAGTCCCAGCGTTTCGGGTCCTCAGTCGGCACTTGAATGGAGCGAAGAAAGACAGTCGTATGTATTCCGAATTCAGGACTATTATCTGAGAAATGATGAAAGCGACCCGAAACCCGAAATGCTTGTATGGGACGCTAACCTTGACGCAAATTTCAAGATGATAGAGCTTCTGACGAATATGCTTTATACTATCTCTGAAATGGGATCGGCAGTGTTCGGTGATCTTTCCAATGCGGCGGGAAATGCCGCAAGCGGAACGGCACTGAGAAGACTGATGATCTCCCCTCTTGCAAAAGCCAAAAGGGTAAAGAACAGCTTTGACAAAGTAATAAAGCAGCTTATTTCACTGTTGGCGGCAGGATACGGCGAAACGATACTTCCGCAGGATATAACTGTTACGTGGCAGGACGGCTTGCCGAATGATCCGGTTGAAGAAGCAAATATTATGAATCTCCGCACAGGCGGCAAAGCCACTCTGTCAAGATGGACAGCTATACAGAGATATGACAAGATGAGCGACAAGGACACCGATGCTGAGATACAGATGATAGATCAGGATGAATCTGCCGGCGAAATTCCCGTAAACGAGCCTGAAACAGAAGGTGCGGTGATCGGTCAATGACGGTTCAGGAAAAGCTTATCGCAATTTATGAACAGGCTGAAAAACGGCTTAAAGAGATAATTTTACAAAAGGGTGTTTATTCAAACGCTGCCATGTATCAGAGAACGCTGCTCCGGCAGATAGAGGATGAGCTGAGACGGCTTCGCAGACGTTCGGCGGCAGCTGCTAAGCAGCTTGTAGATGAGAATTACCGAAAAGGGCTTGAAGAGCTGGTCGGTGAGCTGAAAGCAGAAGGAATAAGTGTGGCGAATTTGCCATCCGATAATGAAAAGCCGATCGACAGCAGCAGTGCGGCAAGTGCTGCCGCCGAGCTTATGATGAGCGGTCTTAACAGGCGGCAGGTTG
>CACZPV010000311.1 GCA_902783065.1 uncultured Ruminococcus sp. | reverse complement strand
TTTCGGCTTATATGTTTTGGCCGTACAATATACTCGTTTTTACGGGTGGAACCGCTTCGGCTTTTTATTTTTAGTTTTATGCCCGGAAAGTCGAAATCTCCGGTGTTTTCGAGGGGATATGGAGAGGGAATTCCTGCGTCCCGAAGTGCGAGTGGTGTAGTCATTCTTACTGCTCCGCTTTCAAGGAGTTTGTCTGTTCCGTAAGATCGAAGAAGATCATTGACCTCTCCGATATGTTCGGTAATATAAAAACTGATATTCCGCTTTTTGTAATTCTCATACATCATAAGAAGCCGTTCAGCTGCGGTAATGTCGATATTTCCGCAAGCACCTGCATTTATGATAATTACTTTTGTATCTTCTTTTACAGCTGAGTCAATGTCGTTTTGCAGTGTATCAATATTGGCAAAAAACAAGTTGCCGCCAAAGCGGTATATCAGTGTATTTTTAATAGGTTTTGCTTCATTGTTGCGTCTCAGAGAATAGAAGCTGTCATCCTTGCCCTTTATAACCCCCAGAAAATCTCTTGGGGGTGTGACTGCACGGATAATAACAGAAACAAAGGAAAGGACAATACCGATTATAACTCCATATACTGTTCCGAAAACCAATACTGCCAGCCACGCACCAATAAAAATGTAAAATTCAGGTTTGCTCCGTTTGAAAAAGTGTTTTGCCTCTTTCCATTCACAGGCATTGATCAAAGCGCATACTACAATTGAGGTAAGTACAGGTACAGGCATAAATTTTATTATCGGTGCAGCAAAATACAGCACTGCAAGCATTGATAACCCTGCTGAGATTGACAGCCACTGCGATTTTGCGACGAACTGTCTCATAATTCCCGTTCTTGAAACGCTGGCATTAACAGGGCAGCAGCCTGAAACTGCTGCCATAAAATTTGCAGCAGTATATGCTAAGATCTCACGGTTGCTGTTAAGCTTATAACCGTCCTTCATTGCATTTCCGCGTGAAGCCAGCAATGATTCCGAAAGAATGACCGCAGCTACTGACAGGGAAGAAAAAAGGTATTCGCTGATCTGCTTAACAGAACTGACAGCAGGCAGCGTTATAGTCCAGGGAAATCCGGACGATGCATCCGGCAGCATTTTGACACCGTAACTGTCCAGAGGAAGAAGCAAGCCTGCGGCAGCTCCTCCGGCCATCACAATAACGGAAACCGGAACTTTTGGTATAAGTTTTTTTCCGAGCATTATTATAATAACCGATACAGCACTCAATACCGCCGAAACGGGATTCCAGTTTGTCAGCTGTGAAATGATATGATATATCAGTTCGGGAGCTTCTCCTGTGCCGGTGTTTCCACCGAACAGCTTCGGTGTCTGCATCAGAATGATTGTGCAGCAGATACCCGTTACAAAGCCTCCCATGACAGACGAAGAAATATATTTAACGATTCGTCCGGCTTTAAATATGTAAAAGATCAGAAGCCAGAATGAAACAAAAAATGTCAGTGTTGGTACAACGGTCATAGCTTCTTCCGACCCGGCTGCGATTCCCATAGAGGAAATAATTCCGCCGATCAGGGCAGCAGGAGCAGCATCTACACCGAATACAAATTCACGGCTTGTTGTCAGTAACCCGAAAATAATAATGGTAAAAACTGATCCGTACAGACCATACTGCATTGGCAGACCAGCTATTTGTGCATAACCCATTGAGATGGGAATTGAAACGAGGGCGGTTATAATACCGCCCGCAAGATCCTTGAATAGTTGTCCTGTTGAATCAGGTGTAAATTTTTTTTGATATTCTTTGATGATTGTACTTCCCAAACTTTCACCTCTTTGATGATTGTGTGTTTTTTTGCGTGTAGAAAATTATATATGAATTGACAAAAGCTCCCTGATTCTTTCTATATTTCCCGAAAGATAAAGATATCCCAGCAGCGCTTCAAAAGCTGTTGCTGCATGATAATCTGCCATTGAGGCATTTTTCGGAGCATGGGCAACATGAGCATTTCTGCCCCTTCTGACTACATCTGCTTCTTCCTCAGTCAGTATCGGCTCCAGTTTTCTTATACGTTCTGCCTGAGCCTGGCAGCGGACTATACTGACTTTTTCTGCATTAAGTGCCTTTACCGGACGGTTAGCCGCACATACAAGTTCTTCTCGTACAATCAGATCATATACGCCGTCACCCACAAAAGCAAGCCCAAGAGAACTGATTTTTTTAGGGTCACAGGGAAGTTGTGATAATCTTGACATAGATGTGACCTCCCGTTATTCTACATATTCAAATTCAAAGTCATACAGACTTACGATATCGCCTTCCTGTATGCCGGCTTCTTTAAGTGCGTCAATAACACCGGAGCTGATGAGTACTCTTTGAAAATACTGGAGCGAATCGCTGTCGCTGAAATCGATCATTCTAAGAACCCTCAGCAGCTGATCTGCTTCTACAAAATAAATTCCGCCATGATTGGTAACTTTAATATGCTGTCTGCCGATATCTTCTTCGCTGGGAAGAGGAGCAGGTTCAGCTTCATATCTGGCAACGGGCGGCAGTTTAGAAAGCTGTTCCTGAATTTCTTTCAGCAGCGGTTCAGTCTGGTAATCAATTGCTGCCATAATAGGAAAGAATTTATATCCCTGTTCTTCCACAAATTTACGGAAATCTTCTACTGCATCATCTTCCGTAAGATCGCATTTGTTGCCTGCTACAATCATGGGGCGCTTTGCAAGCTCCGGATTGAATTTTTTCAGTTCCTCGTTAATTATTTGGAAATCTTCTTTAGGATCTCTGCCTTCACTTCCTGAAACATCTACCATATGTACCAGCAGCCTGCATCGTTCTACATGACGAAGAAACTGGTGTCCCAGTCCTGCACCATCGCCGGCGCCTTCAATCAGACCGGGAATATCTGCCATAACGAAAGAAGATTCCGGACCCATTCTGACAACGCCCAGTACCGGAGTAATAGTTGTAAAATGATAATCTGCAATTACCGGTTTAGCCTGACTGACAACGGAAATAAGCGTAGATT
Organism: uncultured Ruminococcus sp.; assembly: GCA_902783065.1. Classification (GTDB taxonomy): domain Bacteria; phylum Bacillota; class Clostridia; order Oscillospirales; family Acutalibacteraceae; genus UBA1213. The sequence continues at coordinate 4,109 of CACZPV010000311.1, read as the reverse complement.
TTCCCACATTCGGAAAACCTACAATACCCACATCAGCCAGCAGTTTTAGTTCAAGCTGCACTTCAAATTCCTCGCCGGACTGTCCGGGTTTGGCAAATCTTGGTGTCTGACGGGTCGGGGTTGCAAAATGTGTGTTACCCCATCCGCCTTTACCGCCTCTGGCAACAATCACAGGCTCTTTATCGGAAATATCCGCAAGAATACGTCCGCTGCCCGCTTCTTTGATGAGTGTACCCCTTGGAACACGGATTATAAGATCCTCTGCTTTTTTACCGTTACAGCGGGCGCCCCGTCCGTTTTCTCCTTTTGGAGCAACATATTTTCTTTTATACCGGAAGTCTGCAAGGGTTGAGAGGTTATCATCTGCAACAAAAACAATGTTGCCGCCTCGTCCGCCGTCGCCGCCGTCAGGACCTCCCGAGGCAACATATTTTTCTCTGTGAAATGCAACAGCACCATCGCCGCCGTCGCCTGCTTTAATATAAATTTTAGCAATATCTACAAACATACGATTTCTCCTTATTACTTTAATTCTGCTACGGTAACACCGTCTTCGCCTTCACCGTAAATGCCGGTACGGAATGTCCGGATGCTTCGGTGAGTTTTCAGATGTTTCTGTATTTCTTTTCTGAGAGTTCCCGTTCCTTTTCCGTGAATGATTGTCAGTATATGCAGTCCCTGCAGTACGGCACTGTCGATTGCTCTGTCAACATCCAGAATAGCATCAAGCACATTCTGTCCTCTTACATCCACTTCTGTGGAAGCACCTTGCTTTGTATCTCTGCGGACTGTTCGTACAGTACTGCGTTTGGGTACCTTGACTTTTTCCTGTTTGAGAAGCCGCAAATTGCTGATTTTTACTCTTGTTTTTATAATTCCGGCTTGTACAAGTACATTATCCTTGTTAACCTCCAGTACAGTTCCTTCTTTATCGATGTCAAATATAAGTACTCTGTCACCTTTTATCAGGGGGCGAGGAAGAACATAATCTTCGTTGGAACGCTTGTCGATGGGATCCGCCGAATCTTCCATATTACGGATATCAGCTTTCAGTTTGTTTTTTTCTGATTTGCTCAATTTCATCAAGCACGCTGTACACCTGTGTTCTTGCCTTGGAAATAATATTTTCCGCCTGTGCTTTGGCAAGATCAAGTTCATTTTTCTTGTCTTTTTCGGCACGTTCCGCAATTTGCTGTGCTTTTTCCAGTTCTGCCTGCGCCTGCGCTTTAAGTTCTTCGGCTTCCTTGATTTTTTCTTCCAGCCGGCTGCGGTTTTCTTCAAGACGCTGTACAACACTTTCAAATCTTGTGTTTTCTGCGGATACCAGTTCCTGCGCCCTTTGCACAGTATATTTGTTCATTCCGAGTCTTTCTGAAATAGCAAAAGCATTCGAGCGGCCCGGCATACCGATCAGCAGCCTGTAAGTAGGACGCAGTGTTGCTACATCAAATTCGCAGCAGGCATTTTCTACGCCCGGAGTATCAAGCGCAAAACTTTTCAGTTCTGCATAGTGAGTGGTAGAAGCAATCTTTGCCCCCTGTGAGCGAAGATGCTCCAGTATTGAAATTGCAAGTGCAGCACCCTCGACAGGATCTGTTCCCGCTCCAAGTTCATCTATAAGTATCAGGCTCTTATCATCTGCCTGTGACATTATGCTGATAATATTGGTCATATGTGCGGAGAAAGTTGACAAAGACTGTTCAATACTTTGTTCATCACCTATATCAACCAGTATTTTATCAAAGACGGACAATTCACAGTTGTCAGCAGCCGGTATCATAAGTCCGCTCATTGCCATAGCAGAAAGCAGTCCGAGTGTTTTCAGGGTTACTGTTTTGCCGCCGGTATTCGGACCGGTAACCACCAGTGTGTCAAATTTCATTCCGAGTTCAATATCGGTTGCAACAACCTTGTCAGGGTCAATAAGAGGATGTCTTGCTTTTTTTAGATTGATTCTGCCCTTATCGTTCAATACAGGCAGACTTGCCTTCATACTGTAGGCAAGATTGGCTTTGGCAAATATGACATTCAGTTCTGTCAGAATACGATAACTGTTTTTTATATTGTCGCTGTATGCTCCGGCTTCGGCAGATATTTCCGCAAGAATACGCTCGATTTCAGCCTGCTCTTTAGAGTGAAGTACACGGATATCATTATTAGCTTCGACAACACCCATAGGTTCGATAAAAACGGTTGATCCGCTGGAGGAGGTATCATGTACAAGTCCGGGGACATTGGAGCGAAACTCAGCTTTAACCGGAATAACAAAACGTCCTCCTCTCATGGTTATGATACTGTCCTGTAAATATTTCTGCATGGATGACGAATGAATGATCTTGTCCAGTCGTTCCCTTACTTTTGCAGAAGCAGCTGCAATTTTCTTACGGATAGCAGAAAGAGCGGGGGAGGCATTATCCGAAATTTCTTCTTCCGAAAGAATACATGATGTTATTTTTGTTTCCAGATATTTATTAGGTACAAGTGCGTTAAAACGCAGATCAAGTACTGACTTTATGCCGGCACTGCGGCTGCGCCATTCCGTTACTGTGCGAATAGTATGAAGCAGAGAAGCGATTCTCAGCAGTTCAAGTGTTGTCAGTACCGCACCGGCAGAAGCACGGCTCAGTGCTCCGGACATGTTGTGAAGGGAGCCGAAAGCCGGTGAACCAAATCGTCCGATAAGACTGTGAGCATCGCTGGTTTCTTCCAGTAAAGTTTTAGCCTCGAAAAGACCTCCGGAGGGCTGCAGTGACAGTGCAAGTTCTCTGGCATCGGCAAAGGAAGTTTGTTCAGCGAGCCGTTGGAGTATTTTATCAAATTCGATTGCTTTTAAATTTTTATCCATTCTTTGTTTCCCGTTCCTTATGATAAAAGTTGTATACAGCTTCCGCAGCAGGCAGATTCATTCCTTTTACTCCCATAAGTTCTTCGATTTCAGCTTCTTTAATACGTTTGACAGATTTAAATGTAGTCATTAAAGTTTTGGCTCTTGCGGGACCGATTCCATCTATTTCCGTAAGCGAAGAATTGAAAGAGCGTTTGCTGTGTTTTTGCCTGTGATAACTTATTGCGAAGCGGTGTACTTCGTCCTGTATTGATGAAACGAGGGTAAATGCCCGTCGTTTGGAATTAATTGCGATTTCATGACCCTCATCTGTGATGGCTCTGGTACGGTGATGATTGTCTTTTACCATACCAAACAGCGGAATATTCAATCCATATTTTTCAAGAACCGGACGAACAGCGGATACCTGCCCCTTACCGCCGTCCAGCAAAATCAGATCAGGAAGCTGTCCGAATCCAAGACCGCTGTCAGGATTTTTATAATATTCTTTTATGCGCCTTTCTATAACCTCGTTCATAGAAGCGTAGTCATCCTGACCGGTAAAGCCTTTAATAGAAAATTTGCGGTAAGACTGTTTGAAGGGTCTGCCGTCTTTAAAAACCACCATACCTGCAACGTTGTCGCTTCCGGCGTGATGGGAGATATCATATGATTCGATAAATCTAGGGATTTTTGACAATCCCAGCAGCTTAGCCAGTTCATCAAGTGCAGTCAGTTCATGTCCCAGATGTCCGTGACTTTGTGCCAGACGTTCAGCGGCATTTTCACGGCTCATCTCGATAATTCTCATATTTTCACCCTTCTGAGGGATGCGGATTCTGACGGTTTTTCCTCTTTTTTCGCTGAGCCATTGACATAACAGTTCTGTATCCTCTGCTTCACCATCCAGAGCGATAACAGGGGGTATTCTGTCGCGCATGGTATAATATTGCTGAATAAATTCGCTTCTCATAGCAGCCAGATCAGGGTTTTCACCGGCATCCTTTATCAGAAAATCCTCTTTATCAAACAGTCTTCCGTCACGAAAACGAATTATAGCAAAGCAGGCATCATTCTTTTCCAGAGCTATTCCGATAGCATCCTGTTCTTTGATGCTGGCTTCAACAACATTCTGACGCTCAGTAATTTTTTTAAGGGCATTGATTCTGTCACGCATTCTTGCAGCCAGTTCAAACTCCAGATTTTCCGCTGCTTCGTTCATTTTCTCTGTCATTATCCTGATACTGTCATTGTCACCGGAGCGCAGAAAATTAACAGCGCTGTC
>CACZPV010000310.1 GCA_902783065.1 uncultured Ruminococcus sp. | reverse complement strand
TACTTGCATAAAATTAAAGAAAATGAATGTTTATGCAATAAAAACGGTATTTACCCTTGAAAACTTAGGGGGACTGAATAGTTACTAATAATTCAATTTTATTATGGCTGTGTCTGAGCTGACTCAGTATCGAATCAACTGACTACCACTCTCAGCTTTTGTCCGGGATAAATCATATCCGGATTAGTAATCATATTAATATTGATAAGCTCTGCAAAAGGAATGTTGAACTTTTCGGCAATCTGCCAAAGAGTATCACCGCTTTTTACGGTATAAACTCCATCCTCATAATCTCCGCCGGAAGTGTTCGGGAATCGAATTACCTGACCAATCTTAATGAGATCGGGATTACTGATATCGTTATATGCGGCAAGTTCGTCAATACCGTATCCAAATCTTTTTCCGATTTCATATAGTGTATCTCCGTCCTTAACAATATATATCCTTATGCTTTCCGGTGCAGAAGTTACCGGTACTCTGAGCACTCGTCCGGCTTCAATATAATCGGGGTCCGGAATACCGTTAAGACGGGCTAATACATTTACGTCTGTATCAAACATTTTAGAGATAGAATATAATGTATCGCCTTTTTCCACAGTGTACGTCCGGAATACTTCTTCGCTTTCACATCCGAGCGGGATTCTCAGTATCTGTCCTTCGCTGATACGGTCAGGATCGGTAATACCGTTGAACCCAGCTATTGTTTTTACATCTGTACAGAATCTTTGGGCAATTGATAATAATGTATCTCCATTCTGTACTACATAAACAGTTGTTTTCATAATAAATTCCTCCTCATTTCATTTTATTCTGGAATAAATCTCTTAGTGACATAAAAAATGAAAACACCCGCAAAGAAAAAAGCCGATGAATCATAAATTCATCGACCTTTAGATATTTAATTACAAAGCTGCTGCACTTTATATTGCAGCAGCACTTGTTCTCTGCTAAATCATACTTTTAATTACCTCTCAGCAATTTCTTATGTTTATTTGCAAACATTACAAACATAAGTACTCCCGCCACGAGGTATACAACACCGAAAATAATAAAGTAAGTAAAAATTCCGCCGAAATAATGTGTAAAAAGATTGTAAAGCGATCTTGTCGTAATATTAATCTTTTCAATAACACCTGTGCATAATACAAGTACCGGCGGAACCATAGTACAGATAAAGGCTGCCGAAAATGCATAGCTCAGATACCTGTATCCTCTGTGCCTGAATTCATTCGTTAAAAACATTATAAGTCCCAATACTACTCCGGCAACAGCCAGTACAATCATAACAACATTCAGCGTGGTGTTATATTTGTATATAAAATTCGCTCCTACTGAAAAAAATGGAATTTCTATCGTATTGGAATAAATATCTGCTGCTTCATTAACAAGATATTCAAGTGCACTTTCCGAAACTTCAGTTCCGGCTTTTTTGTTTTTCTCTACATATTTATCAAGTGCAGATCTGAATTGCTGTTTAAATGCGGTGGTTTTAATGACCGTTGATTCACCCGAATAAAATGCATCGACATATTCGGTTACATCCTGCCTGAAATCAAGCGTTGCTACAAAATCATTGGTAAAATCATCAGTCAGACCACTGGCATGAGAAAGGCTGACCATCTGTTTCCGAAATTCTTCGGTAAGCTGGCTGTAATACTCATACTCTGCCATTGTCTGAAGCATGTAATCTTCTGAAAAAAATGTCACCCTGAGTGAAACACAAATAGAAAGCAAAAACAGTATCACTGCAAGAAAAAAAGATAATACGCAATATACAAACGGTCTGAGACCTCCACTTTTTTTTCTTCTCTTTTCAGACATATCGCACCTGCCTTACCTTGTTTTATCTATTATAGGACCTGAAATAAATTTTGCATACACAAAGCATCTCTGCGGAGTAAGTCCTATTTCATCGAACGGATAACAGGTATACAAAGTCAGTGTTTCTTCCTTTGCAGCAAGATCGTATGCTGATTCGTCATCTTTATCCCTTACTTTTACATCCGTTATCTCATATCTGTAATTTCCGTAGCTGGTTCTGATCAGAATTTTCTGACCCTTCTGTGCATATTTAAGTCCGTTAAAATAAGTTACATTATGTCCTGCCACAAGGATAGGTCTTCCATATCCGGGTATGAAGCTCCCTGTGTATATTCCTACACCGTTATTCAGCTGTGTATCGCCGTCACCATAAAACAACGGAACCTTGATCCCGCAGTCATCTATAATCAACTCACCGAATTGATCGCTGTAGTGCGGATAATCAATTTCTGTAATCGGGATAACCTTATTGGTCGGAGCTTTACTGGTTTCGGTACTGCTTTCCTCAAGTCCTTCTGATGTGGGCACATAAATATTATTGTAATCTTCCGAAAAATCATGTTTATTATCGGAAAAGAACAAGCTTGCCATATCATAGAATTTCATTCCTGCCGGAACAACCACTGCCGCGCAGATTCCTATAATCAATACAGAAAAGGCAATGGGAAGAATTATAAAATTCTTCCCATTGAGTGAACGGTGTGAAGAACGATGATGCTTATTATGCACCAATTGTCTCCTTCTTCTTAGAAGTGCTGATAAGGTATACGCCTGCAGCAGTTACTACAAGGAAACCAACGCCAGCAACAGCAGTTATGCCCGGAACGCCGAAACCGGTTGTCTTAATAGCGTCCTTACCAGTTGTGCTTCCGGATACAACTGTCTGTGATGTAGATGTTGAGCTTGTGCCAGGTTTTGATGAGGTTGTTGAACCGCTTGTACCTGTAGAACCCTTTGTAACAACAGAAACAGTCTTATTGCTCTTGTTGTACTCGATTGTGCAATTAACAACAGCAGCTGCTTCTTTTGCAAGAGATACAGCCTTCTCAACTTCTGCATCAGTAAGTGAATTCCAGTTGCTCTTACCTGTGCCCTCAAGATAATCCTTAACAGCTTTAATCTTAGTGATTACCTCAGTAGCCTGTGCATCTGTCATGTCGCAGTCATTTGCGAAATACTGCTCAGCCTGGTTAACATAACGTACGGGAAGAGATTTCTCTGCGCCGTTCATTGTAACAGTTGTGTTCAGTTCGTCAAGAACCTTCTGCTCAGCTGCGTTGATACCTGTTGCTGCAAATACAGATGCTGAAGCCCCTACAGCTACTACTGCTGAAAGCATTGCAGCTGAAAGAACCTTAAGTACCTTCTTCATGATAAAAACTCCCTTTCATAAGATTTGAATATGAATACACGTATCACACAAAGATGTCTGACCGACGACAGACCGGCATCAAGGAAGCACAGACAAAACTCGTGAGCATTCTGTCATTGCCTGCCATATCAACAAACCTGCGTCCATATATTCAATTCTTCACTAATTATAATACTTTAATAGTAAAATTGTCAAGTATATACCATACTTTTTTTAATTTCAGCTTATTGCACAACAAATCAGATAAATGAATAATTCATTGCGTATTTTTAACGGCAAACAGTAAACGATTGCCTTTTTTCAGCCATTATTTATCTTTTGCAAGGGCAAATTTACTATTACTGCATAATTATAGCAGTTTTTATTCCAAATTGCAAGCATTTTTTCATTTTTTTACTCCGGACAGTATATAAAAATCATATATTTACGATTTATAAATTAGATATTTTTTACAAAAATAATGTAAAATAACAGAATTTACCTCTTTCAGACTATATACATAATAATCCAGTCAAAGAATACCTGACCGTTTTTTAAAGAATAAAATATTTTTTACAGTATTATTATACGACATTCAATCTTAATTAACATACATTAACGTAAGTATAAATTATAGTTGGCAATTGATTCAATGTTTGGGTTGAATAATTAATACAGCTTGAACCGCGGGTGTAAAGTCTGAATAACTGAACCAGCGTGACGCTGGACCCTTACCAACCGGCGAGCCGTCGGTCCCTTACCAATACCCGCACTAAAACGAATTCATCGGTTGTCTGCTTTCTTGGTTCATGATAAAATTGAATTACTAAAATTAAAGTTTCAGTTTTTTTAGGAAAGGGTTTCCCCCAGAGTAAATACGGTAACTACGGTAAATACTGGCGGCTCGCCGGAATTAACATTTTTATGTTTAAAAATTGACAGATGATTATTATAATGTTATAATTTTATGTGTATTTCATAATAAATCAGTAAACTTTGCTGACATTTATATGCTGTATTTCTGCTTTTCCGAAAATATCGGCATATTTCTTCCCAGATAAAATTTTACGATCATTTACATAAGTCCGGTGGTTTGTGACAAAGGAGCTTATTTATGGCTAAAGACAACAAAACAAATGCAATGCGTAAACTTGACAGCATGAAAATCAATTATAAAGAACATTACTATACTGACAGCGATGCGGTTGCCGGCATCGACACCGCTAAAGCACTGGGTGAAGATCCACAGCGTGTTTTCAAAACCCTCGTCACCATAGGAAAAACAGGAAATCATTATGTTTTCATGGTACCTGTCGCAGAAGAATTGAACCTTAAAAAGGCAGCCGCTGCTGCGGGAGAAAAGTCAGTTGCCATGATCAAGTCAAAAGAACTGCTTCCCCTTACAGGTTATGTACACGGTGGATGCTCTCCTGTCGGCATGAAAAAGTTTTTCAGAACATTTATTCACAAAACTGCCGCCGGATATGAAACCATATATTTCAGCGGCGGAAAAATCGGATTTCAGGTAGAAATGCCATTATCGGAGCTTCAAAAGGTTATAAATATTGAAATCGCTGAGCTTTTTTAATCTCCGGATATTTTTTCTCAGATACTTTATGACATTTCTTACACTATATATAGTATTTTCTGAATTTTTACAATCTCCTGAATCGTAAAGTTGACTTGATGTATTAGCTTTTACCTTTCCCATCTTCCCAACGAGAAGGAATGGGCAAAAAACACACCCGGCGGGTCTTTTTATAATCCATCACATCAGCTTCAATAATTCAGGAATCTGTCAAGGAGGTAAACTATGTTTGAATATGTACCCTATGCACAAGCTGTCCTTGCTGAGGTCAACAAGGCAGTTCTGGGCAAAACAAATGAAATTAATGAAATTATGACTGCCTTTCTCGCAAACGGTCATGTTCTTCTTGAAGATATCCCCGGTGTGGGCAAAACCACTCTTGCATCCGCCTTCGCAGCAGCTATGGGGCTGGAAAAAAAAAGAGTACAGTTTACACCGGATGTTATGCCCTCTGATCTGACGGGATTTTCCATTTATCGCCGTGATGAGGATAAGTTTATTTTCCAGGAGGGCAGTGTGTTTACTAATCTGCTTTTAGCTGATGAAATTAACCGTACATCACCTAAAACTCAGTCGGCACTTCTTGAAGTAATGGAAGAACGCAAAGTTTCGGTAGAGGGTATTACCAGAGAAGTACCTGACCCATTTCTGGTAATTGCTACTCAGAATCCATCCGGCACAAGCGGTACCCAACAGCTGCCGGAGGCTCAGGTGGACAGATTTATGATTACACTTTCTCTGGGCTACCCTGATTTTGAAAGCGAACTGGAAATTGCCCGTTCAGTCGGTGCCGGTGTCAGAACCGATATTGTAAAAGAAGTAACGAATGCTGAGATTTTTAAAGCAATGCAGGCAGATATTCACCATATTTTTGTTAAAGATGAGATTTTCGCATACATTCTCAGATTAGTCGAAGCAACAAGATCTCATCCGCATATCGAAAGAGGTGCCAGCCCCCGTGCAACAATTGCCCTCGTCAAATGTGCAAAAGCTGCCGCATGGCTTGCAGGCAGGCAGTTTGTTGTGCCAAGCGATGTTATAACACAGCTGCCTTATGTTTTACCGCACAGAATCATTCTTAATTCTACGGCAAAAATGGGGAATATTAAAAAAATCGATATTATTAATAAAATCGCTGAGTCAATCGATATGCCTTATATGGGAGCAAAAAAATGAAAAAAATTGTTACCATTATTATTCTGGCAGCAACATGGTATTTTGCAGGCATGAATCAGCAGCCGTCTGTTATGGCTGCTGCTGTATGCGGACTTGTGTTTGTAATTTTCTCCTTTTTACTTGCAAGAATACTTAAACACTTTCTGTCTGCTGATATTCCTCCGCAGAAAAATATCATATACAAAAATACCGAAGCTGAACTGACTGTTCACGTTGAAAACAAAAGCCGCCTTCCGGTCAATCGGTATAAAATTAATATTCTAATGAAATACAGGGGCGAAAAAAAAGGAACACAGAAAAAATTCAACGGTAATGCATCCGGAGGAAAAGACAGCAAAGACAATACCGCTGTTATCTATTTTACAGCACCATACAGCGGTATCATAGATGTTTCAATGACAAAACTGAGAGTTTATGATTACTTCATGATCTTTTCCAGCTCCAAAAGATTGAAAAATATCAGCGGTGAAGTGATTGTTTTGCCTCCGCCAAGAAAAATGCATATCCGTATGCCGGCATTCGGCAGTTATACCAATGAACCTGTTGCCGAAAGTTCATCCGATACTAAAGGCGAAGATCACAGTGAAATACGATTGATTCGTGAATACCGTGAAGGTGATCTGACACGTCATATGCATCGTAATTACAGTGCAAGAACTGAAAAAATATGGATCAAAGAGTATCAGAAGGAAAATGATTATATTTTCGACATGTTTATTGATACTTCTTATTCCTCTGAACTTATGACAGATGATAAGGATGCCTTTTACGAAATGGTAAATTCTGTTCTATATAACCTCATGGAGCATGATATTATTATTTTAATTCATTATTTTGACAAAAATAAGGGCGGTCTGATAATGTATGAACTATCAGACAAATCTCATATTGATGATTTTACTGCTGTTTTTTTCAGAGCAGACACTTTCTGCACCAAAGAAGAATATGCATCCGTTTCACGCACAGATGTAATGAGTGAAGCTATGTTTCTTACAACTTCACTTGAATGGTTTTTCAATGGAAAACATATCTTTACCTTTAAAAAAGGAAAAATCCTACAGGAACTGGAGCAGCAATTTTTTGACCTTGTATG
>CACZPV010000309.1 GCA_902783065.1 uncultured Ruminococcus sp. | reverse complement strand
CGGAGAAGAAGCCGCACTGTTTGCGGCAGTGCTTTACCGAATGTATTCTATGTATGCGGTTAAACAGGGATGGAACAGTGAATTGGTTGGAACTAATGAAACAGAACTCGGCGGTTTTAAGGAAGTCAGCTTTATGGTTAACGGAAGCGGAGCTTATTCAAGGCTGAAATTTGAAAGCGGTGTACATCGTGTCCAGCGTGTCCCTGATACCGAAACACAAGGACGTATACATACGTCTACAGTAACAGTAGCTGTTCTGCCTGAGGCGGATGATGTAGAGGTTAATATTAATCCTTCTGACCTCAAAATAGATACATTTCGTTCCAGCGGTGCGGGAGGTCAGCATATCAATAAAACGGAGTCTGCAATACGTATTACACATCTTCCGACTGGACTTGTAGTTGAATGTCAGGATGAAAGAAGTCAGTATAAAAATAAAGATAAAGCAATGAAGGTGCTGAAATCACGTCTGCTGGAGGCAGAAAGAGAACGGCAGCAGGGAGAAGTTGCCGAAAACCGCCGCTTACAGGTTGGTACCGGTGACAGAAGCGAAAGAATACGTACGTATAATTATCCACAGGGACGTGTGACGGATCATAGAATCGGACTGACATTGTATAAAATAGATGATATTCTGAACGGCGATCTGGATGAAATAATAGATGCACTTATAGCAGCGGACAGAGCTGAAAAAATGAAAAATGAGGGAAATGCCTGATTAAGCTAAGAGGAGGTAACATGATGAAAGCATTTAAGAGTAATTTTACAGGTACAAGACGTTCTATCGCACGAATTATATGTGCTTTGATATGTGTCATCGTTTGTGTATTTCAAGTTACGTATGGTGTGAAAATGATCAGGGAAAATGCCAACGATCCTCCGCTTTCTACATCGATACATTTCGACTCATTTACGGAGAATCAGATAGTTGTTGGCGAGCTTACTAAAATTGACGGTTTCTTGCAATTGGATCCTATGGATGGTACAAGTATTCTGAATTATTATTTCTGTATTTCGGATACCGGTCATGTAATGTCATTCCGTACAGCTCCCGATTCGGAAATGGATTTTAAGATGTCTCAGCTTTATAATGGCAATACAGATAAGGTCTACTATAAGGGAATAGTAAAAAAAATGGCTGATAAATATTATGCTGCTATCAGACAGGATATTGCAATAAAAAAACTCAGCAAAAAAATGGACATTGACCTTGCTGTGAAGGAGGCACTGCTGGATATTTCCATCGATGTTTCTCCGTATGATGCCGCATATTCTCAAAAGGCTATTACGGCAACTTTTGTGGGTGCTGTGCTGATGTTCCTGCTGGCATTGCTGTTTATGTGGAAGATATTCAAAAATGCAGTACAAACGATTGCGGCTGAAAAGGGATATTATCACCCGGACCTGAAGGTGACTAAGGATGATATTGAATTTGAAATGGAAGGTATGTATAATAGTGATGAAAGCAATTCTGAAAGCTTTTTTATCAATACTGAATTCAATACCAAGGATTACGGTGTCTACAAGGAAAATGACAGGGCAGACAGACACCAGCTTCCTTCAGCAAAGGATGATCCTGCACTGAACAGAAACGAAAAGGATGAGCCTTTGTTCTATAAGGGTGAAGTGAATGAAGAAGGTAATTTTTATGTGGACAGCACAAGAAAAGCTGGTACCGATTTCGGTCAGGAAAGCCTTACAAAGAGGTATTGAGGCTTTATGCCAATATCCAAATTTTCATTGACAAAGGGGTAGGAATTGATGAATACACTCATTTTAAATGAACGACAAATTGATACAGCGGCAGCAATTATCCGAAAAGGCGGATTGGTTTCTATGCCGACGGAAACTGTGTATGGTCTTGCGGCAGATGCACTGAACGGAAAGGCAGTTGCAGATATTTTTAAAGCTAAAGGAAGACCAATGGATAATCCGCTTATTGTACATATTGCGGATATTTCACAGATATACAGTCTTGTAAGGGAATTTCCTGATAATGCGGTGAAACTGGCAGAAACCTTCTGGCCGGGTCCTCTGACAATTATCCTGCCGAAATCGGATAGGATTCCTGATGAGGTCAGTGCCGGTCTGGATACGGTGGCAATCCGGTTTCCGTTACATCCTGTTGCACAAAAGCTGATTATGCTTTCGGGACCATTGGCAGCACCATCAGCAAATCTTTCCGGCAGTCCAAGTCCGACTTCGGCTGCCCATGTCATAAGCGATATGAACGGAAGAATTGATGCGGTGATTGACGGCGGAGATTGTGAAGTGGGAGTGGAATCTACTGTAATTACTCTGGCTGACGAAATTCCCAGGATTTTGCGCCCGGGAGGAATAACGGCAGAACAAATCAGACAAGTTATTGGAGAAACACTGATTGATAAGGCGGTTACTGAGCCTCTCGGTAAAAATGAAGCGGCAGCAAGTCCCGGAATGAAATATAAGCATTATTCACCTAAAGCAAATGTTATTCTCATTGATGGCAGCGATGAGGCATTCGCAGATTATATTTGCCATGCAAAGGATGACAAATCGGCTGCTTTGTGTTATAATGAGGAAAAAGAAACCCTCCCATGCCTTTGTATACCGATCGGAGCAAAAGGTGATGATCTGGCATATGCACATAATTTGTTTGCTGCGCTTAGAAAAGCGGACGAAAATGAGTGTACAGTTGTCTATGCTCATTGCCCCACAAAGGAAGGTGTGGGACTTGCAGTGTATAACAGAATCGTAAGAGCAGCCGGATTTGAGATTGTACGGCTTTAAGCTGTCGGTTAAACGCAGATTTGTTCTGCGGAAAAACTCAGTGAAATAGATCGGGGTTATTTTATGAAGAATTATCTTGTCATCGGGCTGACGGGACAGACTGGAGCCGGCAAAAGTACTGTTTGTTCTTTTGCGGAAAAAGAAGGGGCAGCTGTTATAAATGCTGACCACATAGCAAGAGAAGTTATGTATCCCGGCAGTCTGTGTATTCAGAAGCTTTCCGAAGCATTCGGAAAAGATATCGTTGATGATAAGGGCTGTCTTATTCGCAGCAGACTTGCTGAAAGAGCATTTGCAGATCGTGAAAAAACAGAACTTCTTAACAGGATTACTCATCCGTTTATTATTGACAAAACAAAAGAATATATTGCAGCTTTCGGGAATAAAAATTATGAGGTTGTTTTATTTGATGCACCGCAGCTGTTTGAGAGCGGCAGTGACAGTCTTTGCGATTTTGTAATTGCTGTAACAGCTCCTGAATACATACGGCGGAAGCGGATTATGGAACGTGATAATCTGGATTCTGATGCAGCAGAACTGAGAATACATGCACAGCATGAACAGGCATATTATACGGAAAAAGCTGACTATGTAATTAACGGTGCTGAAACGATGGAAAATGTACGCAGGTCAACTCTGGATGCTCTGCAAATTATTCTTTCCCAAAAGCATATTAATGACAGAAAAACAACAGCCATTGTACAGAAAAATATTGTTCTGTAAAACAGCGAAGGTTTTGTGCCGCCCATAACATGAATATGTGAAACTCGGTTTGGAAAGAAGGGAGGTTTCTATATGAATAACAACAGAAATAACAGATCCGTAAAAAAACCAAAATCAGTTCCGGTCAAGATAAAAAAGGTTTCCCGCAAAGAATCGGGAGTTAAAAAAATGGTGATGGTTGCCATTTGTCTTGCCGTTGTGTTTGTAAGTGTCTTCGGCGCAGCTGTGGGGTTGAAAACAGCACATGACAAATATGTTTATTCCAGTTATCCGCTGAAATATCAGGCGGAAGTTGAGCAGGCATCTAAGAAATACGGGGTGGATAAATTCCTGATTTATGGTGTTATTAAAACGGAAAGCAATTTCGATCCGACCGCGGTGTCCGGAGTAGGTGCCATAGGTCTGATGCAGCTGATGCCGGAGAGTTTTGAATGGATACAGACTTACTATGTAAGTGATGAATATAAGGATTATACTGTGGGCGATCTGATCAATGCTGAAATAAATATCGATTATGGTACACATTTGCTTGCATTGCTGCTTGAAATGTATGGTAACGAGGATACAGCGCTTTGTGCATATAATGCAGGGCTGGGTAATGTCGATAACTGGTTGCAGAATAAAGAATATTCTGATGACGGAAAAACTTTTAAATATGTTCCGATAGGAGAAACGGAAGAATACCGTCATCTTGTTGCTCAGAATAAAAGTATATTTAAAAAACTATATGAGGATATGGATAATGGAGGAATTTCACAGAATCCGAAAGATATAGTAACACAGTATTTTGATTTTGATGAATCTGATGAAGGAGAATCAGAGTAACAATAATCTGATATTGTCATCTGTTTTCCAAACGGACAGTACAAATGTATTAGTAATTAATATGAAAGGAAGATAACTATGTCAGAAACAACGGAAAAGAGCGTGGCAGCAATCAAAAAAGAACAGCTGTTTATGAACAGGAAAAACGGCTGCCGCAAGGTGAGCAGTGAGGAAATTAAAAAGGCAGACGAGTTCTGCGAAGAATATAAGTATTTCCTTGACCATGCAAAGGTTGAACGTGAGGCAGTCATTTATGCAATTGAAGCCGCTAAAATAGCCGGATTTACTGAATTTGACTACAGAAAAACATATGCACCCGGTGATAAGGTTTATGTCAATAACCGAGGTAAGGCAATTATGTTAGCAGTGATTGGTAAAAACGGCACACATAATGGTGTAAGACTTGGCATCGCACATATTGATTCCCCAAGGCTTGATCTCAAACCTAATCCGGTTTATGAAAAGAATGATCTTGCACTTTTTAAAACCCATTATTACGGCGGAATAAAAAAATATCAGTGGCCGACAGTACCGCTGGCACTTCATGGTGTGGTTGTGTTAAAAGACGGCAGGCAAGTCAATATTGAAGTTGGTGAAGATGAAAATGATCCATGCTTCTGCGTGACCGATCTTCTTCCGCATCTTGCAGTGGAGCAGATGTCGCAGGTGATGACAAAAGCATTCAATGG
>CACZPV010000308.1 GCA_902783065.1 uncultured Ruminococcus sp. | reverse complement strand
CTTGGAGAGAAATATTTTAAAAGATCAGTGCAGATAATATTTACCGGTTCAGTAGGAATAACAAAAACAGAAACAGCAGTGGTTCTGCTATTTTTTACAAAGGGATAAGCACCGAAAATATAATGACGCAGGCTGTTATTATCGTCAATAATGATTTTGCCTACACCTGCTGTCTTTTGTTCAATACAATTCTGAAATATGGCTGATTCGGTAATATCTTTTTTTCTTAATTTTCCTTCTGAAATAAGGGAAGAAAGAAGAAAATTCATCTCATCAAAAAGAACAGCTTTGTCTTGCAGAATTTTAAGACTGCCGCACCCAATCATGTAACGATGTGTAATTGACTCGGAGATACTTTCGTACTGATTGAAATAAAGCCCATCCTGACTGTAACTCTCAGTGAGAATAATCGTCAAACCACCGTATTTTTCATTGTGGTATGGGATAATTTCGATATCATATCTTTTTTCGTCAAAACAGGGCAGAGAAATATTCCATCTGCTGACAGATATTCCTTTTTCATAGCATTGTTCAAGAAGATCATTATATTTCCTGTTAGTAAGCAGTTTATCTTTTATCAGAAGAATATTTTTTGTCAGAGATTCGCTGACACTGTCCAGAGTAAAACCGCTATGTGACTTTTTCAGAATGATAACTTCTTTTTTTGCAGACCTGTATGAACTGTCCGAAGGAAAAAGATTATCTGAATGTTCTCTCAGCAATCTGCCTTTGACAGTCATTCTTGAAGAATCAATTAAAATATGTTCTTTCCAGAATAAATTGTCAAAACCGGTAAAGATTTTGATAAAATTCAAATGATAAGGATGTCCCTGATAACTGTCAAAATAGTTCTGCAGGAGATCATACTCTTTTTCTGAAAATATATCTCTCAGGTTCTTTCCTATATCAGATGGTCTGCATGAGGTAAGTGTAAGATAAGTTTTATCTGCATCAAAAAGAATAATATTTCCGTCATATTCCCTGATAAATTCCGAATAAAAATGATCAAATTCAGGTACCTGATTGCCTTTTTCGCCTGACATTCGTAATTTCCTCCTTCTGTCGGCAACCGATGAGTTTCTTTTAATGTGCCTCATAAACCATATAATTGTTTATTAATTAATAATAATTAATCCTGATTATTTGTTTAAAACAAATAAATAATCAAAGGTGTTTTAAAGAAGCGATCATTAATTTAACTAAATTACTGAATACTGTTTGGTAAAAACATCTTAGAAAGACAATAAATAGTATAGGTATCATAACTATATCTTACCGATATTTTTTAGTTATTAATTAACTCTTTGTCATGCTTTGGTGTATTTTGTAAATTTTTTACAAAAAAACATAAATGTTAAATTTGGTCACAACAGTGTCTTTTGAACTTTGATGCGCTTTTTTCTGGATAGGATGAAACTCCAAAGTCTTTTTATACTTATATTCGATAAGAAGCCTTAAAATAGATTTGAGTGTTAAAGTATTCTATCGAATATTAGTATTATATCCATCATGTCAACTACACGGATTAAGGTTATTTTCATTGCTCAGCAAATCAAAGGTATTGTATTTTATAAAAAATTGTATTATAATGTAAAAGGAAAATTAAGCGTAAAATGATTTTATGAAAATACAGAGGTATTATTGTGCAGGAGGTGATACAGTGACAGAAAGCGAATTTCAGGAATTTCTGATAACCGTGGGATACCGGTATAATTCAAAATCAAAATCAGGCTTCAATACATTTGAGGGGTTTCATACAATTATTGAATTTCTTGCCGAGGAAAACCGTTACTCACTGCTCCTTGGATGTAATGCAGAAGATATGACGTCACTGCTTCATAAACTCAAAAGCTTCTCTGCGGAAAATAAAACTTTTATTACTAAGGCTTTATATAAAGACAGAAGGATTAAAATTAATGTCAAAATGACCGTTGATTCGGATATAGATCGTGAAAATCTAAAAAATGTCACTCGTTATATTACCGAACTCTGTAAAAGCGGCATCATTCTTCCGATATGCCGGGTATGCTCCAGAAACAGAAAAACCGGTATGTACATCGTTGGACGGGAACTAATGCCGATCTGCGACAAGTGTATTGTGAGAAAGCGGAGGCAATATGAGCGCCGCCGGGATATGTTTATCAAGAAAAAACAGAATATGCCTGCAGGTTTGGCAGGTGCCTTTTTTGGTGCGGCTTTGGGAGCTTCTGTCTATATTCTTTTGTATCAGTTCTGGCAGGCATACGGTATCTGGGCAGGAGTGATTGCCGTCTGTACTTTTGCCGGCTACGTCATTTCAGGAAAAAGAGCAACCAAATTAAGTGCTGTATTTTGTGAGATAATTTCCTTTGCAGCTTTTTTATGCGCTGAATACTGCGCTATTGTTGCTAATATGGCAATATTGATCGAACGGCAGGGGGGCGGGATTGCGGTTACAGAGGCAATTGAATCAACCAATAATAGTTTTTCAACTTATACCATTCTTAATTCCGTTATTTTTGAGATTCTTATTGGTACGGCTATAATGGCGGTGATCGGTGTTGCTTATTTTTTGAAAAGGAAATATACACGACCGCTTAAAATATCCAACAATATATTATAAATGACCGTATAGTATTTTGATAATTAATAAAAGTCAGTGAATCATAAAAACTCACTGGCTTTTCTCTTTAATACGAATATCTGATAAAAATATCCTCGCAGATTCAAGTCTACTTTCCATCAGATATTAGTATTATTATCCTGAATCTGTGAAAATCGGAAAGAAAACTTCATAAAGGATAAAAAAGAGGAGCATATCTCCCCATGACATGCCCCCGATCTAAGAAAGAAGAAACCGTCCCACTCCGCTTGAACGATATCTGTATTTCAATAAAGCGAATTAACAAAGATTCATTTGATGTATATATTATACTCTTAAAATCCGAAGGATTCAATGTATAAATATTTATGAAAAAGTAAACAAATTGTTAAGAAGTAAAAAAACGCATGATGATTCTGTCGAAAAAACAGTTTTTTTGGTGAAATTTATTACTGTGCTCCTGAAAACAGAATAAATACATGAATCCTTGAAACTTGATATTGATTATAAATAAAAGTTCGGTTATTATGCGATGTTGTCAGCTTAACAGGTTATAAGTTCAGGTCAAGTCTTTGGGCAGACTTGTATGATTCAGAGACAGCGTCTATTGCCGCCGAACGCAGTCGGTAAAATCTTCTTACTGAAATAGGGGAGTGTAGAAACGTGCCTCACTGCTGAAAGGCGGTGACGGAAAAGCTTAAGTTGACTCCCGTTAAAAATATGATTTTGCCTAAGCAGCTGTAGGTATTAAATTTACAGAGGTGTTACGTTGGACGGGGCAGTAATATTTAGACATTCAAGGAAAGGAAAATTTGGTTATGCAATTAATAAAATACGGGCAAAAAAAGCATCCATATCTGTCAGTATCAATACTGTGGCTGATGACATTTTGTGCACTGGGACGTTTTGACATTGAAGGTGTTGTTCCCTTTAATTATCTTTCGGTAATTATTTTTGCTGTGCTTGCTGTTATTGGTGAAACTCTGTATCTGAAGAAACAAAGCTTGGATGAACAGAAGGTTAAAAGCGCTCTCAAAAAGGCATGTCTTTTTATCGGAGCAGGAACAGTCTTTATTTTATTGATGTTATATATATTTTCCATAGTTCCTTCAATGCCGCAGATCAGCGGCAGAAATATTGCCGTGCCAATGTTTTTCGTCGCTGTGTTCTTCATTGCAGCAGCTTCTTATCTGACATTCAGAAAGAAATGGTCAGAGTACAGAGCAGTTGTTTTTATTCTGAGTGTCAGTTTTGTGTTTCATTTACTGTTTTCCCTTAACTCGGCGCTGCTGTATCAGTGGGATCAGGGAGCCTTTTTTTCAACAGGCAATGGTCATATGGGATATATAGAGTATATTTACAATCATTTATCACTCCCTCAGTTTGATCCCAGAGAAAAATGGCAGTATTATCACCCGCTGCTGCATCATCTGACTGCTGCCTTGTTTCTGAGAATACAAACTATGTTTGGGGTTAATCTCAGAATTGCTATCTATAATATTCAATATCTTCCGCTGCTATACTATATGTTTACGCTGATTATTTTTTACAGACTCAGCAAACTGCTTGGCGTGAAAAAGCCTTATACGATTCTTCTCGTTATAATTATGTCATTTTCTCCTGCGTTTTTCTATATGGCAAATTATATCAATAATGATATGATGTCCGTAATGTTTATGATGCTTTCCGTTTATTGCGCAGTGAAATGGTACCTCAGCCGAACTGCCGCTGACATTATCAGGACGGCTTTTGCTTTCGGATTCGGTATGCTTACAAAATTGTCTGTCTGGATGGCGGCAGTGCCGATTGCCATTTTGTTTATTGCAGCATTGACCGAAAATCTGAAGAACAAACATTATCCGGAATTTCGCAGACTGTTTGCACAAATGTGGGCTTTTCTTGGAATTGCCGCACCGCTGTCTTTTTACTGGAGTATTCGTAATTATATACGTTTTGGTGTACCTATAGGTTATATTCCGGTTATAAATGATGATTCCCAGCTTATACCCCAGTCTGCTGCGCAAAGGTTGTTTGACTTTAATCTTTCACAGTTCGATCAGACCTGGGTTGCAGCTGTAAGAGAAAATGATGCTTATAATGAATATAATCCTCTTATTGCACTGATCAAATCTTCTGCTTCCGTTATGAAAGAAGCAACCGTATTTAACAGACTTCTTCTGGTGACAACAATCGTATTGTGTGTAATTTCATTTGTCAGTATGGTAATCGTAATTCTGAAAAAGAATGTTATGAAGCCTGTGTTTTTAATAGCAGTGACACTGTTTTATATTACTCTTATGTTGTCGTATTATTTGTTTTGTCTGAAATATCCTCATGTATGTACAGAAGATATTCGTTATGCCTCTCCTGTAATATATATCGGAGCGCTGTTTATATCGCTTGCTGCCGGACGGATTCAATTCCGGAAGCAGAAATTGTCATCGGTCTGCCGTATTGCCCTTTCCGTACTGACTGCGGCATATTCTGCTCTTTCTTTGGCAGTTATGATCTATGACATTACCTATACTTCACTTATACTTAATTTTGCATAAGAAGGTGATATTGTGGAAATGATCAAGCTTAGTATAAAAAAGCATCCTTATTGCTGTGTATTTCTTGTCTGGCTTGTTGTTTTTCTGACCTTTGGTCAGTTCAGTATTGAAGGAACAGTTCCGGTGAACCACATTGCACCTGTATTGGCTGGAATTGCTCTTATAGCTGCTGAAAGGCTGTGGAACCGCAGGAAAAATATTAATAACGGTAAAAAAGAAAATATTTTTGATTTAGCAGTACTGTCAGGTATCGTGTATGCTGAGATCAGTGTGTTTGTCTTTTTAAAAGTTTCGTATGACGAGATAATACAGGGGCGAAGCCCGAATGTTCCTCTTTTCTTTGCGCTGGCGGCAATTACAATTATTTGTATTGTTATTACTGTAAAAAAAACATGGTCGTTTAAAAAAGCTATAGTTGTCCTGTTTTTTTTAAGCCTGACGATACATTTTTATTATATGCTTTATGCTGCCTTCTATATGCAGATGGATCTGGGTGCGTTTTTTACATCCGGAAACGGTCATATAGGATATATAGAATATCTTTACAATCATTTTATTCCGGCACAGTTTGATCCGAGGGAAAAATGGCAGTACTATCACCCTCCGCTTCATCATTATATCGAAATGATCTTTTTGCATATCATTACTTTTTTCGGAATAGATATCCGAGTTGCTATTTATAATATGAAGTACCCGCCGCTGCTGTATTTTTTGTTTTTGCTTGTTACTATATACCGCTTCGGAAAACTGATCGGATTGAAAAAAAGAGGTCTGACTGCCGCTTTTGCTATTGCTGCTTTTTCTCCGGCTTTTGTATTGATAGGCAATTACATGAATAATGATATGCTTTCAACATTCTTAGCCGTACACAGTATTTATCTTGCTGCACGCTGGTATAAAACGCAGAAAATATCTGATATAATCAAAACAGCATTAGCATTTGGTGCCGGAATGTTTGCCAAGCTTTCTGTATGGATGGCCGCTGTACCCATTGCTGTAATATTTGTGGGAGCATTGATTGATAAGTTAAAAAATAAAAATTTTTCGGAACTTAAAAACAAAATCGGTCAGATGGCTGTCTTTTTACTTGTTGCGGCACCGCTTTCTTTTTATTGGAGTGTGAGAAATTATGTACGCTTTGGTGTACCCTTTGGCTATGTGCCGCAGAGTACGATAGAGCCGAAATATATTGATGAGCCGATTATAAAGCGTTTGTTTGATTTTAACCCCAACCAGCTGGAACACGTATTTTTATATGATAAAACAAACGGAATGCCTTACTTTGAATATAATCCGCTGACAGCTTTGCTGAAAACTGCTTCAGTGCCGTTAGTGACGGATGATTCCTTTGGCAATATGTTTTTTAAACTTGATTATATTGTATTCTGGACTGCTGCTGTGTTGGCATTGATCGCATTTTTGTGCATGATAAGGATGATATTTCAGAATGAAACATCTGCACCGATATGGAAAACAGTTATGTTATCTTATTGTATTGTAATATTAGTGTGTTATTATACTTTTTGTATAAACTATCCTGATCTATGCACTGAACACATAAGGTATGCATCACCTTTGATTCTGATTGGCGGATACTTTATCGGATTAATGATTGATTGGTTATCGCTGAAATCTAACGTATTATCGAAAATAACGAAG
>CACZPV010000307.1 GCA_902783065.1 uncultured Ruminococcus sp. | reverse complement strand
GGTATGAATACAGCTAAGCTTGTTGCTACGGATTATGAAGGAATGGGCTTTGCAATACCAAGCAATACAGTATTAGAAATTGTCAACAAGATTATTAAGTACGGCTATGTGAACGACAGAGGAACCATTGGTATAGAAGGTAAAACCTGTGATCTGTATATGTCAAAGGTTAATAATGTGCCGCAGGGAATGTTAATTACCAAGATTGATAAAAGCGGACCTGTTGCGGAAACAAATGCCAAAGCAAACGATATTATTACAGAAATCAACGGTGTTGAAGTAAAATCAACTTACGACGTCATAGACGAACTAAAGAAATATAGACCAAACGATAAAATCTCGATAAAGCTATTCAGACCGGCGAAGGATAAACAGTCAAAAGCATATTCCTTTGATATTTCGATAAGACTGAAAGCAGATACAGGTTCAGATAAATAGTCTAAAAAAATATAAAAAAATATAAAAAAATGCAAAAAAACTATTGAAAAAAGCAAAAACATATGGTATGATAATACCATAATAAAAATTTGAGTTAATCAACCCTTTGTTGTTTTTTCATTATCCCTTCCTTTTGCACAGGCGCAGTCAGAAATGACTGCGTTTTGTGTTTTTTCATACTTTTATTAAGTTTTCCGTTTTTAATTCCCGGCGAGCCTGCGTACAATATGGTTCTTGTTATTTTTTCTGGGAAAAGCTCCTGTTTGAACTAATACTGATCCTTCGAGGTCTATTTTCCGCATACTCAATCCTGCCTACTATCAGGAATTAGTATAAGGATATATGCTTGTCAGCCGGAAAATTATAAAAAATTTTAAAAATAGGAAAATAATACTTTAACTTTTTATGCAAATATTGTATAATAATAGTTATCAGGTGCATTTTGTGCATCTATTATTAAATTTTTTTGGAGCGTGATGACAATGGCATTGGTAAATGCAGCAGAAATGCTTAAAAAAGCAAAGGCAGGCCACTATGCAGTAGGTCAGTTCAACATTAACAATCTTGAGTGGACAAAGGCAATTCTTCTTACAGCTCAGGAACTCAACTCTCCCGTAATCCTCGGTGTATCAGAGGGTGCCGGCAAGTATATGACAGGCTTTGGTACAGTTGCCGCTATGGTAAAGGCAATGGATGAATCTCTCGGAATTACTGTTCCGGTTGCTCTACACCTTGACCACGGAACATATGAAGGCTGCTATAAGTGTGTAAAAGCAGGCTTCACTTCCATCATGTTTGATGGTTCTCATTATCCTTTTGAGGAAAATCTTGCTAAATCAAAGGAACTCGTAAATGTAGCTCATAACCTTGGTCTTTCCATTGAATGTGAAGTTGGTTCCATCGGCGGCGAAGAAGACGGCGTAGTTGGTATGGGTGAATGTGCAGATCCCGAAGAATGTAAGATCATTGCAGATCTCGGCGTTGATATGCTCGCTGCCGGAATCGGCAACATCCACGGTAAATATCCTGATAACTGGCAGGGTCTTTCTTTTGAAACACTGGACGCTATTCAGGCTAAGACCGGTGAAATGCCTCTTGTACTTCACGGCGGCACAGGTATTCCCGCAGACATGATCAAGAAAGCAATTTCTCTGGGTGTTTCCAAGATCAATGTTAACACAGAGTGCCAGCTTTCTTTCCAGGAAGCTACAAGAAAGTACATCGAAGAAGGTAAGGATCTTCAGGGCAAAGGTTTTGACCCGAGAAAGCTCCTCGCTCCGGGCTTTGAAGCTATCAAGGCTACTGTTAAAGAAAAGATGAAACTGTTCGGATCTGTTGACAAGGCTTGAACATCATCATAAACTCATAAAAATGCTTAAACAGCGTGATCGAAGCAAATCGATCACGCTGTATTTATATTACATTTTGCCTTAAACTTATTTATCGATGTTATCGCTGTCTTCTTTATAACTGTCTAACTGGTCATAAATATTGTTGAACATACTTGTCCTGTCCATTCCGAACATTCTGTTTACGCTTTCAATGAAACTCAGGTTTGACGTTTTATCTGTTTCAACTACTACACCGTTTGGAAGAAGTGCATAGGTAGTTACTGTGTTCTCGTCAGTTCTGTATTTTCCGTCAGCGACACCGTCTTTTTCATCCTCTGTGAACAGCATCTTCTGTGTACCTGCGTTATCTGTCATAAGGAGACATTTTTCTCCGTCAATTTCCTTAAATTCGGCAACAGGAGATTTGTCTATATCTGTGTAAAGATTAAGCGTTGGTTCCGGGTCAGTAGATGCAAGAAAATAATCATCATGGTCAACTAAATAAAGCATTTCGTTTTCTTTGTCGAAATCGCCGTATATCCATACTGTGTAGGCAGTGTCATTGGCTTCACATTCCCACAAACGTGTACCTGTTCCGAAATCTACATATCTTGCCATTTTTTCTTCGCCGTTAAGCATTACCTTATCATACTGTATCCTTGATGCGGAAACGATAACGCTGCCTGCCATTACAAGAACTACTGCCGCTGCCAGTGCACAAACCACCTTTGTGATTTTTCCTTTTTTGCTCTTTTTACCTTTCATGTTGATCACCTTTTCCTTAAATTCATTATTTGCATGTACATTTCCGTAAGTTTCCTTGTAAAGTTTGCTGATTTTCTTATCCTGTTTATCCATATTTATTCCTCCTCAAGCAGTACTTTCATTTTATCTCTTGCACGTTTCAGTCTGACCT
>CACZPV010000306.1 GCA_902783065.1 uncultured Ruminococcus sp. | reverse complement strand
TTTCCGGCTAAAAAACCGCCGAATACAGTCAGCACAATACCGACAAGAATCAGAAATGCACGGCTTATGGATCGAAGATTTCTATTGACAGAAGGATTTACGGCAAAATATATTGCCGCAGCAACATTGAAAACCGGTATCAGCAACAGTAATTCGGCAAGAAGTGCCTGTTTGGTTTCCATAGGTCTGGAGCAGTCCTCATATACTGCCTCAGGCAAAAAAGTCGGCGTATAAGACGACTCCCCTGCTGCTGCAATCAGTCGGCGGGTACGGGCTTTTACCTGTCTGTTCAATTCTCCTTTCCTTTCCTCGTCAAAATTTTTATGAAACGGTGGTTTCGCCAATGCTTCCAGTTCGGCAGCAGTTTTTTCTTTGATGTAAAGTTCTTCGGCTATCTCATATATCAGCCCCCGGCTTTCACTATATGTCGTTATATTTCCCGTAACGGCAGCTTCGGAAGAAAACCCCTCGGAAATGATCTCCGGTTTAACCGGACGGTCCTTTCCCGGCGGAGTATTCTTTTCCGGTTCTGTTATTACCGGAGCATCCGGCAATACCGGAGGTTCCGGTACAACCGGTTCCTCTATAAGTCTTTCAATGGGCTTTTCTATGGTAACACTTTTATTTTCAATTCCTATATATTCTACATTTTCCTCATCAATTTTGATAGGCTTATTTTCCGTCCTGCGTTTTTTTCTTCCTGTCATACGGGTGCGGACATTTTCGGTATGATTATCTTTCGTTTGCAGTGCCGTATTTCCATCCAAAGAACAAAGATTGTCCTCTCCCGCTTCAAGAATTTCGCAGATCAAATCATTTTCCTCCAATAACTATAGGCAGCTTCTAAAAAAACGTATGTACCCGTCATCACGGCATAAACAACAAGTTAACTTTATACAAAAGTACAGCTTTATAATTCATCAAGTCAACTTCACGGATTCAGGTATCAGATACTGTATCAGAATTGATTCATTACAAGTCCTGTAATCAGCTTCGGATAGAAATAGGTAGATTTCTGCGGCATCTTTTCACCAGCCAGTGCCACATCCCTGATTTCTTCAACACGAGTGGGATTCAGAATAAACGCACATTGTGCTTTTCCGCTGTCTACACTGGACAATGCATCTTCCTGTTTTTTTACATAAGTCAGGTTAATCTGTTTTGCCATATTTTCCGCATCTATACCAAAATTCTTTTCCAGCACAAGTGTATGAAGAACTGATACATCAAGACCGCAGTAGCTTTCACTTTTCTCCGGCAGCAGCTTTTTAACTGCGTCAGTATCTTTCAGCACAAGAAGCTGATAACTGTTTCCACCGCTGTAAAAAGCAAACGCTTTTTTTCCCTGATCATACTGCTCTTTTAATACTGCTTCTATACTTTCCGTACCGCTGTAATCTGTAATATCGAAATAGTCTTTACATTTTGCAATCATTGACTTTGCATCAAATCCTTCAAGATTGCGTACAATACGATGTGTCGGAAGTACCAGCAGACCAGGATGTTCCATATCAACAAGCATCATCATTACATCATCACGGCTTTCGTTTCCGATTCCGTTTTCACGACAGTAATTCCGATAATTCAGTGCTGTTTCATAACGGTGGTGACCATCTGCGATATAAAGCTTTTTATCCTCAAATTCACAGCAAAGAACTGCAATTGCCATCTTATCTGTAACTGCCCAGAGCCGATGAGTCACACCCTCATGATCAGTCAGTTCGCTGATAGGCTGTTCTTTACTGTACCGGTCAAGCCATGCAGTTACGCTGTGAGCAGGATCATTAAATAAAGAATAGATCTGACTGAAATTACAGTTTGTAGCCTTCATCAGATTAAATCTGTCTTCTTTCGCCTTTGAAAGTGTTTCCTCGTGCGGAAGAACAATCCCCTTTGAAAACTCCTCCAGTTTTACTCTGACTATACAGCCTTTAAAGCTTCTTGTCACATTTCCTACAGTAAACTCTTCCTCATAAATATAAACACTGTCTTTCTCATCCCTTT
>CACZPV010000305.1 GCA_902783065.1 uncultured Ruminococcus sp. | reverse complement strand
TTGTATCGACTTCCTCATCTTCACAATAATAAACTTTCGGCTGAACCTTCGTAAACTCCGTTGCTTTCGCTGTATCTATCCCGGCAAAGGTACCCTTCCAACCGGAAGATATGAGCGAATCTTTTTCCAATGCGTCTACAAATACAATATTGCCAACTGTATTTCTGCTTCCTCTGAACTTAATTCGGTATGAATAAACATGGCTGCCATAAGTTTCAGGAACATTGGTAAATTCTCCCGTATCAGAATCATAATTAGGCTTTACATATCCATTGGATAAAACTGTATTTACAGACATCACACTTTCAAGCTGTGCATATCCCGCAACCGTAAAACTAACACTGCTGCTATAATAACCTACGGTTTCGTTTGTGTCACCGTCACCATCAATATCTGCCCAAATACCATTTTCAAATGACTGATTATCCTTGTAGTCATATTTAACAAACCAAAAATCATCCTGATCAATTGTTGTTATTGCTCTGAAAGTATAATAAAATGTCTTAGGATTCATATTGCCTGTGGACCTTTGATTCACTTCGTCAATATTTGCCGTCATCGGTATCCTATTAATACTTAAGTAATAATATTTTGATGAATTTTCGGTATTTACAATCGGATCATCACTAAAATTAAATTTTATCTCAATATATGTACGTTTTTTTCCTGATGCATCAGTTTTTTCTTTAATAAAAAGCGATGCATGACTCTTTAAATAAGAGGATGATTTGTCTAATCCTGTTATACTAAGATAATCCAAAAGTTTTTCTTTCGTATTGTATCGGTCCTGAATACTAAGTCCGTCCGGAATTATAGCATACACAGTAAACGCATTAAGACTATTGCCTGTTGCAACAGCAAATGTATCCTGTATTGAACCCGTAAAATTATACTGAGTACTTGTATTGGCACTAGTACTGATACTTACATATTCAGATATTGTATTTGGTATTATCAGTATATGTGTACTATCAAGTGTTCTAAGATAATTTTCATTACTTAATGTTTTATAATCCGTGCGCTGCTGATATTCCGCATTCGGATCAACATCTCTTGCAAAAACAAAGTTTTTAAAATACCCATGATCTAAAACAATATCGTTTCTGTCAGAATGAAACTTATAATCAATCTTAAAATGCAATCTTTGTATGCTTTGATCAATATCAACCAATACTACACTTACTCCGACAATATTACTGCTTTCAAATGTATATGTGTGATCGATACTATCCAACAACGCATCGTCTTTGTATAATACAAAATTGTCATTGCCGGCTTCTCTTACATAGATTTTAGCAGCGTAGGTTTTTGGTTCAATTGTAAAACCATTAACATTTTTCAGATTTTGTATGGAAGGAATAGTAATTTTTGTAATATTATATTCATCATCTTCCAATATCCTGTACGTATTACTGCTTGTCGTACATACCTGGAAAACATCATCACCTATCTCAAATGAACATTTATCTTCTTTATAATATGAAAAATAAAGATATGAACTGTAATTTCCTTTACCATCTTTAATATTTACGGCATTGACTGCGCCATAATAATAACAATCCCAACAGCTGAAGTTATCATGATACATCGTATAGTCATTACGCAAGCCATAATTATAGACACTGAGTCCGTATGCGTCACCCATTGAAATATAATGTATACTGCTCACATCAATGGAATAAGGCGTTCTTTCCGCAACTACTTCGTCATGATCCTCATCACAGTATCTTCCTATTCCTTCAAGATATACACAAGCTTCTCCTCCAGGACAGTCCGCAGTGACAGGATATTCTATGTCCTTCGGATAAGCAACACAGAACTCTAAAGAACCTGATGTTCCGCCAATAGAAACAGTTTTTGATTCTGTTGTCCAACATACATAAGTAAAACCATTAATTACCTCTTTTACGTCGGTCTTTTGAAAAGATGCACCTTCGCCCATTTTACCATCTGTACCGCACAAATTTGCTCCTTCAATAACCCACACATTCCATCCGGCTTTAATATAACTATCATATTTACTGCTATTAATCAGCAATCTTGCCTTTGACTGAGAAGAACAACTAAAGCCTGAGTATTTTACAAACCGATAATCGTTTTCCGTTTTTCCTTCATCGATCAGACATCCCAATCCGGCAGATGAATATACCATCGAGATAGGATTAAACGTTCGGCTCTGTTCACTCAGAGTATAAACATACTTATCACGTTCCTGTGAGTAAGTAATCACATTGCTTTCTGTTTCTTCTCCGTTTGCGGTGCGAAGAGTTGCCTGTAAATTTTTGCTGTATCCGTGTTTTGAATATATAGAATTGATCCTCCATACAATTTCAAACATTCCTTCGTATACGTTATGCTTATCTGAACTGGAATTATTAGTAAACGTATACATATTTGTCGAGGAATTGTACGTGTAACTCCAGTCATAGATCTTATCAGCAACTTCCGCCCTATCAGCTGCAATCGCAACAGGAGCAATCAGTCCATTACGATTCGCATCATTGATTCCCGGAACAGTTATAACGATCTGACCCTTTTCATAGTCTGTCAGGAGATGTTCATTATTGTATGCAACCTTCAGCCGCACATAACGA
>CACZPV010000304.1 GCA_902783065.1 uncultured Ruminococcus sp. | reverse complement strand
TACTTGCATAAAATTAAAGAAAATGAATGTTTATGCAATAAAAACGGTATTTACCCTTGAAAACTTAGGGGGACTGAATAGTTACAACAAATTTATTATATAATATTCATATAAAATTGTCAACAAATTATACTCATCATCATATAATTTGAAAAAGCAAATTATTTTCTATGCAGTTATTCGCCGACAGCAGCAAAACATTCCCGTCCGCAGTGCAGGCGGGCGGGAAAAGGTTTGCTTAAAAAAAGTCATATTTTGTTGGTTCACTGTCGGCGGGGATTGTGTTTCTCAGAAGCGTAAATCTCACAGGAGAATCCGGATGAATAAATGTCGAGGGCATGATTCTGGCATTCAAATCCAGTGTTCTGTCCTCATGGCTGAACGGATCAAAGGGTGTACCTGTAACGCTGAAACTTCCCTCAAAATGCATTTCATTATGATTCATAACATTCACCTCATTACTTTCTGCGCAGCTATTTGCCCGCTCTGTTATTATATGCATAGAAAGAAGGTATTAATCCGGCATAAACTTTTTTTGGGAGAGTTGTATATCATTGCTTTTGAAAGTTAAATTTTTATTGTAAGGGTTGTGTTGATTTGACTGTTTACTTTGCATCAAAAAAGTGTATTAAGATATTATTTATTATAATTGCCGCAGTGCTTCTGATATTTTCGGTTATGTTGGCAGCATTTTTCTCTCAGAACAGTCTTTATGCAGAATATGACGGAATACGTTACAACCTGAGTGCAAAGAATCCGCAGGAACATCGTAAATTTGCTGCACAGTTTGGCTGCACACTGAGCGAATATCCGCTGATGATACAGAAGGTCAGAATCCCGGATGAGTTCAACAGCATTTATCGTGAATACAATAAACTCCAAGAACAAATCGGATTGAATTTGTATCAGTATGCAGGAAAAAAATGTACTTTATATACCTATAATCTTGAGAATCCCGATTATAAAGGAAAGGCAGTTTTCAATATGCTTGTTTACAATGGCAGAGTCATCGGAGGTGATATCAGCAGTACAGAATATAACAGTTTTATTAAAAGCTTTAAAGAAACACTGGATATGTCCTGAATCCGTTAAGAAATCACCCGACAGATGCACTTGCAGGGGACGGTCTGCCTACGCCCACGTGGCATTACTTAATTCCAAAGGCTGGTTAATGAATTATTCAGCATTTCCTTAATATATAACGATAGTGACTTTTATTATATGAAAGTAATCTTGACATAAAAAAATCAACATGCTATTATTATAATTAAGTTCGTAAACTGATTATTTTACAATTAAATGTCATTATAGTGCTATTATATAGATAATAATACTATAAATGAGTATTTGGAAAGGAAAAAACGGTCAAAAACAGAAGACAAAGCTAACAATATTATAACGAAGTCTGAAAGTCACGGAAATAAAATGTGAAATCCAACTTCGTATAATCACCCAATCTGCCTGTACTTTTTTTGGAATCACCCGACAGGTGCGCTTCTTTTGAATAAGATGAAACCAGTCAGGTCTTTTATAATCCATCAAGTCAGTTTCGCAGATTCAGAGTATTGTTAAGAAACCACTTAATTGATAAGACGCTTCAAGAATTTACAATCGCCGATGATAACAATGAAAAGGAGAAGAAAATATGTTGCTGGACAGATTTCTGTCTCGTATTGAATTTGATTCATATGAGGACTTTAAGAAAAATTACAAAGTAAATGTACCGGAAGATTTTAATTTTGGTTTTGACATTGTTGACGAATGGGCAAAACAGGATGAAAATAAAAAAGCACTGGTATGGTGCAATGACCATGATGAGGAAAAGGTTTTTACATTCAAGGATATCAGTTGTCTGTCCAATAAGGCAGCCAACTATTTTAAAAGCATCGGCATAAAAAAGGGCGATGTTGTTATGATGATCCTGCGCCGCAGATGGGAGTACTGGGTTTGTGCAGTGGCTCTTCATAAACTCGGGGCAACGTTAATTCCCGGAACGCTGCAGTTTGTTAAAAAGGACATTGTATACCGTGCTAACGCAGCAAAGGTACGTGCCTTTGTTTGTGTGAACGATGATTATGTAGTACATCAGGTGGAGAGTGCTCTTCCTGATTGTCCGACAGTCGAACATCATATCGTGGTGGGTGAAAAGCGTGACGGATGGGAATTTCTTGAGGATGAATTGGAAAAACAGTCAGATGTTTTTGAACGTCCTTCAGGAGATCAGGCTACTACCAAGGACGATATTATGCTGGTTTACTTTACTTCCGGCACGACAGGAATGCCAAAGATGGTACAGCATAGCTTTGCTCATCCGTTGGGTCATATTGTCACTGCAAAATACTGGCATCAGGTGCAGGAAAACAAGCTGCACATGAGTGTTACAGATTCCGGCTGGGCAAAATTTGGCTGGGGTAAGATTTATGGTCAGTGGATTTGCGGTGCAGTTATATTTGCCTATGATATGGATAAATTTGTACCGGCAAAGCTGCTTGAAAAAATGTCCCAATATAAACTGACAACCTTCTGTGCTCCGCCGACTATGTATCGTTTTATGCTGCTGGAGGATGTGGCTTCATACGATCTGTCCTCTATCCAGCACTGGACAACAGCAGGCGAACCGCTGAATCCGGAAGTTAACAACAAATGGTTCAGATATACAGGACATAATATCTATCAGGGATTCGGCCAGTCTGAAGGCAGTGTACTGATGGCAGATTTTCAGTGGGATGATATCAAGATCGGTTCTACCGGTAAGCCGTCACCTCTGTATGATATTAAACTGCTTGATGACGAGGGAAATGAAGTCGGAATCGGTGAAGAAGGCTCTATATGTGTAATGGACGTAAAAAATAATCCTCCGGTGGGTTTGTTTACAGGATATTATCATAATCCTGAAATGACAGAAGAACTGCTTCTGGGCAAATATTATAATACGTGTGATATGGCATGGCAGGACAGCGAAGGATATTACTGGTTTGTAGGAAGAAATGATGATGTTATCAAATGTTCGGGTTACCGTATCGGTCCGTTTGAGGTGGAGAGTGCCATGCTTGAGCATGATGCGGTAGTAGAGTGTGCAATTACAGGCGCTCCCGACCCTGTAAGAGGTCAGGTAGTCAAGGCAACTGTAGTCCTGAAAAAGAACTATCAGCCAAGTCCGGAACTGATCAAAGAACTACAGGATCATGTCAAGAAATCAACGGCTCCGTATAAATATCCAAGGATTATAGAGTTTGTGGATGAATTGCCAAAAACAATCGGCGGAAAGATCAAACGAGCACAAATCAGACACGAAGACGAAGAAGCTGTCAGAGTAAGAGATGAATGAGTATATCAGAGTTTACTCAGATATGGCATGGAACAAGGTTCCGATAAAAAGAGGAGTGTGTAAAATGGCAAAAATTATCAGCGGCAAGGAAGTATCTGCCAATGTGAGGGCACAAGTAAAAAAAGAATGTGATGAATTAAAGACAAAGGGCATTGCGCCCGGTCTGGCAGTTATTATTGTTGGCGATGATCCGGCATCAAGGGTATATGTCAATAATAAGAAAAAAGCCTGTGCGGATGTAGGATTCGTGTCAGAAGAATATGCGCTTCCTGCGGAAACAACGCAGGAGGAACTATTGAAACTGATTGATGAGCTTAATAATAAAAAAGAAATTAATGGTATTCTTTGTCAGCTTCCTCTACCCGGACATCTTGATGAAAAAACAGTGATTAATGCAATATCGCCGCTCAAGGATGTTGATGCTTTCCATCCGTCAAATGTCGGAAAAATCATGATCGGAGATTATCATTTTCTTCCCTGTACACCAGCCGGTGTTATGGAAATGATCCGTACCGAGGGAATTGACGTTAACGGTAAAAATTGTGTTGTAATAGGCAGAAGCAATATCGTCGGAAAACCCATGGCAATGCTGCTGCTTCACGAAAACGGTACGGTTACGATTTGTCACAGCCGGACAAAAAATCTTAAAGAAATATGTTCTAGCGCAGACATACTTGTTGCAGCAGTAGGCAAACCTCGCTTTGTTACTGCTGACATGGTAAAAGAAGGAGCAGTTGTCTTAGACGTTGGTATTAACAGAGATGAAAACGGAAAGCTTTGCGGCGACGTAGATTTTGCATCTGTCGAACCAAAAGCTTCCTACATAACTCCGGTTCCGGGCGGTGTAGGTCCTATGACCATTGCAATGCTGATGAAAAACACACTTAAAGCTGCAAAAATCCAGAATAATATCTAACCAATCCAGCGAGCCGCTGGACCCTTACCAATACCCACAGCCATTTAGACTAGAATACATTTACCAGTCGTCTGGCGGCGTGCCGCCGCTGTC
>CACZPV010000303.1 GCA_902783065.1 uncultured Ruminococcus sp. | reverse complement strand
TTATCTAAAGTGAGTTTTGAATCAATAACAATATTTTTTGAATTATTATTGCCAATTCCTGAGCCTTTTGAGGTTTTTGTATTGATTGTAATATCATCAACGCTTTTGCCGTTTTCACATTCGTTAAAATAAATACCATAGTCCTTACAGTTTTTGACTGTATTCTGGGTCAGGCTTGTCCCCTTTGTTTTGGAAAGCATGATTCCGAAGGACCCACAGTTATCAATATTATTTCCTGATATCACTGCATTCTGACAATTCCTTAATTTTTCCTTTACACTGTCCACCGGTCCCGGAATAAAAAACAATCCCTTTTCTTTACAGTTTTTAAAAGTACTGTTACGAATAGTGGTACTGGATGATGCAGAATTATGGATTCCGTCAGATCCGATATCAGTAAATACGCTTTTGTCAACATAGGTATTATCAGAAAGATTAATATGTATACCGTAATTCTCGCAGTTGACTACCGTATTGCCTTCATATGTTTTACCGTTATATACATATGCTTTTCCGACTTTAATATTCTGACATTCGGAGATCAGCAATCCGCACCCTGATCTGGAAGTTGTTCTAAGCGGATCGATATCCAGTTTCGGATGTCTTGTTACTTTCTGAATATTATTTCCGCTGATATTACCGTTTTTGCTGCTGCAATATTTGACAGCGTCACCTCCTATTCCGTTCATTTTATTTCCGAAAACATTGACATTTTCTGATGAATATACATAAATGCCATGACCATCAATGTTATCGAATGAATTGTTTACTAAATTGATATTTTTGGATCTATATACAAACACAGCCTGACTTTTTATATTTTTAAATTTGCAGTTCTGAATAGAAACACCAAAGTTGTCCGCTCCGACATTACTGATCATGAATACACCGTATTCAAAATCTCCTCCGCCGTTTACAGTCATTGAATCAAAAACAAAACTGCCGGTACTTGTACTGATCTTTGCAAGCCTTGACGCAGATCCAAGATTCCATATTCCTCCTTTAACAGTGATATTATCATCATCATATGAACTCAAGAAAATATCTGCGTTACCGCTGATAACTGCATCTGTTGCATCGATTACATTTGAACGTCTTAAACGCCATGTTTGAGTTACTGTGAACTTTCCCACCAGTTTAAGGGTTCTGCCGGTCATTGAATTTCCAAGCTGATTTATGGCTTTGAGTACATCCTCTTCATCGGCGCCCTTTGATGAATCCAATACAATTGTTTTGCGTGATAGGTCATTAAACTGTTCTACATAGTCCGCTTGTTTAGCTGATACATTCAAATTGCTTATCGGTGCTGCTGCAAAACTGAATACCGAAAGTGCTGACAGCAAAACAGCTGCAGCTTTTTTCCATTTTATCATTATTAGTCACTCCATTTAATATTAAATATTAAAAAAATTTTACATTATCGTAGGTATTAAATATAAAGCGGCTGCTCATTGCCCTTATACATTATATCATAATATAGTGTGAAAGAAAAGTATTAATTTTAAAATTTTCTGTCATAATTTCCGGCGACTACATGGGTTCCCTGGGGGAAACCCTATGTTTAAAAACAAGGGGTTATCCCCCAGACCCCTTTCCTAAAAAAACTGAACTTTAGTTTTATTAATTCAATTTCTTAAAAAAATTTTTTTAAAATTTGACCTTTAGAAGTCAAATTTTTATTATTTTTGAGGGACTTTTGAAAGGAGGCTTACTGAAAATGAGAAAGGGTGATTGTCTGACATCAAGAGAAAAACGTTTTTGCAGTTATTATGTCAGCAGCGGTAATTCTAAAGAAGCTGCTGCCTGTGCCGGTTACGGAGATCCTGAGAAACATGGTGCTGCACTGCTTGCGAGGGATGATATTAACAGTGAAATCGAAAGACTGTATGGTGCAAGAACCAGAAATTATCGGCAGCAGGCAAGAGCCGGGTACGAAAGACTCGCATTCGGAAATGTATCAGATGCTGTAAGACTTATGTTTTCTGATAATCCCGATGCTGAAGAACTGGCTGGTTATGATCTTTTTAATGTGGCGGAAATTAAACGCCCGAAAGACGGTGCATTGGAAATTAAATTTTTTGACAGAATTAAGGCACTTGAAAAACTTGAAAGTACCGATCAGGACGAGGGAAAGAATGTATCTGACTTTTATACCGCTTTAATGGGAGGTTTGAGACGTTCTGATGATCAATAATTCCGGGTGATCCGGTTAAGGGAGGCAAAATGTGAAATTTACAGAGTTTTCGCCAAAACAGCTAAAGGTGCTTCGGTGGTGGTGTGAGGATAATGACCGTGACGGAATTATTTGCGACGGTGCTGTCAGAAGCGGTAAAACGCTTTGTATGAGCGTGTCATTCGCTGCGTGGGCAATGATGTGCTTTGATGGCAGAAATTTTGCTATATGCGGAAAAACAATTCGCTCGGTTAAAAGAAATGTGGTTACAACCTTGATTGCAGTTCTCAGAGATCTGGGTTTCGAGGTGCATGACAGACTCTCCTCAAATCAGATGGATGTATGTGCAGGCGGCAGAATCAACACCTTTTATCTGTTTGGCGGTCGTGATGAAAGCTCCGCCGCACTGATACAGGGAATGACATTGTGTGGAGTTTTATTTGATGAAGCTGCATTGATGCCCAGATCGTTTGTGGAACAGGCAGTTGCAAGATGTTCCGTAGAGGGATCAAAGCTGTGGTTTAATTGTAACCCCGAATATCCTCAGCATTGGTTCTGCAGGGAATGGGTCAATAAAATAAATGAAAAAAATCTGTATTATATACACTTTTCTATGGAAGACAACCCTTCTCTTTCTAATCGTATGCTTGCAAGATACAGGAAAATGTATTCAGGCAGCTTTTACCAGAGGTATGTTCTTGGTAAATGGGTGGCTGCGGAGGGACTTGTTTATCCGTTTATGTCGGATGATAAAATGCTGTACGATGTACCTTCAAATGTGTTTGACGATTATGTGATTTCCTGCGATTATGGTACGGTCAACCCGTCTTCATTCGGATTGTGGGGACTGTACGATGGTGTCTGGTTCAGAATCGGTGAGTATTATTATAATTCCAGAACTCAGGGAAGCTCCCGCACAGATGAGGAACATTATAACGGATTGTGTGATCTGGCCGGAAGCCGTGACATCAGCAGGGTCATTGTTGACCCGTCTGCCGCCAGCTTTATTGAAGTTATTAAACGTCATGGCAAGTTCCGGGTGGTGCCTGCCAGAAATAATGTTCTGGACGGTATACGTCAGGTGAGTACGGCACTTAAACAGGGTGAAATAAAAATCTGTCGCTGCTGCAGTGATTGTATCAGGGAATTTGGACTTTATCGTTGGGAGAGTTCCGGTAGAGATGTACCGGTTAAGGAAAACGATCACGCTATGGATGATATAAGGTATTTTGTTGCAACTTATCTTAATGCACGGGAAGAAGAATTTGTTGCTTTTTCCTTTGACAGGAGGTGAAAAAATTGAATTGGCTGAAAAAATTCCGAAAGAAATGTAATGTTGAAGTGCAAACGGCAGCAGGACAGTATAATTTACATCCGTTCGGTTATATTCGCAATTATGCTCCGATTGGAAACTGTGAAAAACAGCTGTTTCGATCACTCAGGGAATCAGTTCCGGTGATTGACGCTGCTATCTATAAGATTATCAGACTGGTTGGCGGTTTTAAAGTAATCTGTGATGATTCTGAGGTTCAGAGCAAAATGAATGATTTTCTGCATGGAGTCAGGGTTAATTCTTTGTCGAATGGAATTGATAGTTTTATCAGTTCTTATTTGGAACAGCTTCTGACCTACGGTACAGCTGTGGGTGAAATGGTAATCGGTACAGATGGAAATATTGCTGCGCTATATAACAGCAGTCTGGACGATGTAGAACTGGTATGCGGAGAAAATCCACTGGACGTAAAAATTTATAATGCCGGTTGTTTCGCAGCAGGAAAAGAAATCCCTTATCCTGAACTGATTTTATGCAGCGCATGTATGCCGGAACCTGGAAGTGTATACGGTACTTCTGTTTTGAAAGGTTTGCCTTTCGTTACCGATATATTACTGAAAATTTGGAATGCTATTGGAACAAACTGGGACAGGGTTGGTAACGTCAGGTTTGCTGTAACATATAAACCGCAGGAGTCGGACAGAAGTTTTACAAAGGAAAGAGTTATGATGATTGCTGATGAGTGGGGAAAGGCAATGAAAAGCCGTGAACCGAGAGATTTTATTTCAGTGGGAGATGTCAGTATCAAGGCTATCGGTGCGGATAATCAGATCCCTGACAGCGAAATACCGGTGAGGCAGATTCTGGAACAGATTGTAGCAAAACTTTCTATACCGCCTTTTCTGCTCGGACTGAATTGGTCTACGACAGAAAGAATGTCAACGTAGCAGTCTGATATTCTGACCAGTGAGTTGGAATATTACAGGCGTATTCTCGAAGTACCTATACGCAAAATTTGCCGTACCTTTCTTCAGCTTGCCGGCAGTGACAGCCGTTTTGTCATTGATTGGGATAATATTAATCTGCAGGATGAGGTGGAACTCGCAAAAGCAAGGCTGTATAATGCACAGGCAGATCAGATCGCTGCAGGCACCGGTAAGTAGGTGGTTTTAGCCGATTGTAAAAAGGCGAGGTTTTTGAATCTTAGTCGAAGAAAATGACGGATTACAGCGGAGAAAAATCATAAAACATCTGATGTCAAAAACCGTATGGGTAAAGGAATTTTTAACTTTTACAATTGACTAAGGTGGATGATTTATTAAGGAGGAATTATTTGGAAAAAAATGAATTGGAACTGATTAATCAGTATACAAGAAGAAGGTTTACTGAAAATGAGGTGTATGTTTTTCCTGTTATTCTTTGTGATAATGAAATTGACAGGGATTTTGAACGCTTTTCAGAAGATTCTCTTGAAAGACTTCAGACGCTTTTTACGGGTGTGACGGGAATTACCGATCATAACCCGAAATCTGAAAATCAGACGGCAAGGATCTTCTCCTGTAAGGTTGAAAAGCCAATGGGAAAACAAACCTCTGACGGCAGACAGTATGTTTGTCTGAAAGCTAAGGCTTATATGCCAAGGGCAGAGTGCAGTGATGCTTTTATTACCATGATTGACAGCGGTATGAAAAAAGAAGTCAGTGTGGGATGCTCGGTAAAAAAAAGGATCTGCTCTGTATGCGGAGGTGACAGCAGCCGATGCGGTCATATACGAGGAAAATACTATGACGGCAAACTATGCTATGCAACACTGGAAGAACCGACGGATGCCTATGAATGGTCATTTGTCGCTG
The DNA here is from genome assembly GCA_902783065.1 of uncultured Ruminococcus sp. Classification (GTDB taxonomy): domain Bacteria; phylum Bacillota; class Clostridia; order Oscillospirales; family Acutalibacteraceae; genus UBA1213. The sequence continues at coordinate 9,499 of CACZPV010000303.1, read as the reverse complement.
TGCCGGCTCAGAGATCAGCCGGTGTAACCAAAAACTTTAAAAAAGGAGATGGAACAATGGATATTGAAAAAAGGATTTTAACAGGCGGAGAACAAACGTTTACTGCCGAGGAAATGAATCTGATTGCAGAAAAAATTCGTTCGCTTTCCGAAAAAGCAGCTGACGGAGAGGCTTACAGAGCAAGGCTTGAAACAGATATCGCCAAGATGGCTGCTATTACGCTGCCGGAGCTTAAACGTGAAACTCTCGGATTCATTACTTCAAAAATGAGTGCTGTTCAGCTGGAGGAATTATGCAGTGTCCTGACAAAAAAGGCGGCTGCAGTAATGCCTTTGAAACCGCAGCTTTCGCCTGCGGCTTCATCAAGAAAAAATAATTTTAACGATTTCAGAAATGTTTAAGGAGGTTTTAATACATGAAGGTATGTTTTAACGGATTTGGAGAGAGTGTTCTTACATTTGAAACTCAGGGAACTATTGATGTTGGTGATCCGGTTATGATTTCGGGAAACGGTAAGGTCAAAAAGGCCACAAGCAATTTCTGCGGAATCTGTACCGGTCTGAGAAACGGATATGCTTCCGTACAGATGAGCGGTTATGTCAGAACTGCGTACACTACTGCACCGGAAGTGGGCTATAGCAAGCTTTCTGCTTCCAATGGAAAGGTTACTGCCGATGATGTCAACGGACGTGAATATCTTGTGTTGGATGTTGATACAACTGAACATATTGTCGGTATCATTTTATAATAAGGAGGATTTTTATAATGGCTTATTTTGATAATATTAAACCCGAAAAAGGTATGTACGGTGATTGCCGCCGCTCTTTTACAGAAATTCTTGAGGAACTTGATCCCTCGGAAAATTATAGAAATACGGAACTTGAAGGTCTGGACGCTTATCAGCGTCAGCTGAAACGCTTCGATATTAAAGTCGGAGGAACTAATTCTGACAGCGTAAGTAAATTCTTTCAGAGCAGCGACAGTGCCGCTTTGTTCCCGGAATATGTGTCCAGAGCAGTTAAGCAGGGAATCGAAAGAGCAGATATTCTTTCTGATATTGTTGCTGCAAAAACTGTAATTGACGGATTGGATTACCGCTCCGTTGTGTCGGTTCCGAGTGATGAGGATAAGTCTTTGAAGCCTGTTTCCGAGGGCACTTATCTTCCTCAGACTTCAGTCAAAACAGGTGAACATCTTGTAAAACTGCAGAAAAGAGGCAGAATGCTTGTGGCTTCCTATGAAGCTGTGAAATTTCAGAAGCTGGATCTGTTTACTGTGACACTAAGGCAGATTGGTGCTTATATTGCACGTCAGCAGCTTCTTGATGCGGTTGATGTTATTATTAATGGTGACGGAAGCAGCAGTGCTGCATCTACGGTCAGTGTTACTTCAAATGGTACTGTTTCATATGAAGATCTTGTAAAACTCTGGTCCGAACTATCACCGTACCAGCTTAATACAATGCTTGCACCTACAGGTGCAATGACAAAGCTGCTGTCTATGAGTGAAATGAAAGATGCAAAAGCCGGACTTGATTTTCATGGCAGCGGAAGAATGATTACTCCTCTTGGGGCTAAACTGCTGCATACACCCGGAATTTCCGGAAATATAATCATTGGTCTTGATAAAAACTGTGCGCTGGAGATGGTTCAGTCGGGCGGAATTATGATGGATCATGATAAGCTGATTGACAGACAGCTTGAAAGAACTGCCATCAGCTGTATTACGGGATTTGCTAAAATTTTTCCCGATGCTTCAAAGGTACTTACCTATTAAGGAGGAATGACGGTTGGATATTGAAAATATTTTTGATATCTTCTGCCGTCTGGCGGAACTGGATAAGGACAGTTCGGTAAGACTGCTGTTTCTGTGTGAGGGTGCAATGCGATATGTTATGCACAGACTGACGGATCCGGCAGCAGTGGAATGCGGCGGCAGAACAGAGTACGCTGCCGCTGCACTCGCCTATTACAGGTATGTTCTTCTGAGTCTGACGGATGGGGGAGCAGGAGAGATTAAAGTCGGTGATATTACGGTTAAACAGAACGGCTGCGATAAGGCAGAGGCAGCAGAAAAACTTTGCAGGGATGCTTTTGCACAAATTACCGATCTGACAGGTGATAATGAATTTGTGTTCAAAGGGGTGTGATCATGAGATCGTTCTTGTCTGAAGCTTTAAGTGAGCTGGGAATAAAGCTGACTTTACATAGAGGAGAAAATGTTATGAGTGGAACAGGGGTTGTTATTCCGTACAGAAATATGCAAAAATCGGATGGTGAAGTTACTCATTACGGTACCTCTCGCAGTGAGCCACAAAAATATTATATTTATGCTGAAAGCCGGTTTCTGAAAAATGCTGTTCGGGGTGATACTGTCAGTGATGGGGAAAATGAATACTATATATTATGGATAGATGAATACCGGAGCCGTTACGGAAATTATGTCAGGGCAGCAGTAAGAGCCTGCCGGAAAAATAAATAGGGATATTGTAAAAAACGAGGGTTTGTTCCGCCGCAGGCGGCACAAGCCCCTCTCTAAAACCTGAATCCGTTAAAAGGAGGGATATTTGAATGTGTTATACTGAAAAACTGATTGATAAAATAAAGAACAGCAGGGAAGCAGAAAACATTATTTTTTTGAATACACAGGAGGAAAATGTGTTGCCATTTCCGTTGGGAAAAGTATGTGTACGTGTTTCTGTGGAAGAAGAACAGGTGGATTTTTTGCTTGGGGATGAAGACGGTGTTTATGCTGAACAGCTGGACTTATGTGTGATGACAGATGAAGTGAGCGGGTCGGAGCAATGCCGTGAACAGGCAAGAAAAATTTGTACAGAATTGATAATGCTTGATACGGAAAAAATGATTCTCTCGGTTTCAGCAGGAAAATGCAGGTTTAATGAAAATGCTCTGGCATATGAAATCGTTGTGTGTTTTAGATTAAGACCTGTAAGAAAAAATGGGGGTGAGTGATATATTTGATGATGAGTGTATTTGCGGCAGAGATATAACAATCACTATTGACGGAAAAAAGCTGTTGCAGGTTGATAAAGCCGAAATCAGAAAAGTTTCGGAAATCCATAGGGTAAGATCCTGTTTTGTTTCAGAGGATATTGCTCATATCAGAAAAAATATTGCTTATAAAATTATATTGGAAGGAATACGGTTCAGAAAGCCGTTTGAAAATTGTAATTTTGCTGATCTGGATTATTTTACTCTTTCTATGGAAGCGGATGGGAGAAAAATAACGTTCAGCGGTTGTATGTGGGATGATTTTTATGCGGCGGCAAACAAAAGAAATTTTAGTGAACATATCAGTGCTACCGCTTTGAGAATGACTGCGGAGGATGTACAGTGAAAGAAAAATTTGATGACTTGCAAATTAAATCCGATGACGAAATCAGTGAAAATGATTTTGACAGGCTAAGGAAAATATCGGAACTGATTGAAAATGATATGCTCCGGTATCAAAGAAGATTGGACGCTGAGGAGGAGTGGATGTGAGTGCGGATGAGAAAATGAAATTTAAGGACTTTATATTTCCGGTGAATCCTTCGGTAATTACTATCGCTGCCGGTAGAAGAATCTGCCGGCAGGAATGTGCTTATGGTACAACTGATATCGGTGACTTCGGAGAAAGACTCAGGGTTGTCAGCGGAGAAGGAGAATTTTTTGGACAAGATTGCATGGAACAATTTGAACAGCTTAAAAATACCATGGGTGGTGTCGGAAGACTTTTCATTCCCTTACAGAATCCTATGAACGCTGTTTTTGAAAAACTGGAACTGAAATGTGAGGATGTCGAAGGTGTTATAAGATATGTTTTTCAGTTTGTGGAAAGCCGGGAAAAAGAAAATCATGCTCCTGTTCAAACATTATACGGAAATGAGATAGATTGTCTGTGGGATTATGCCGACCGGACAGGAACGGATATAGATTTGCTGGTAAGGCTTAATCCTCATATACAAAGACCGGACAGACCTGTTCGTGAAAATGAAAGGATTTATCTATGCTGAGTATCATATTGACTGATGTGAAAGGAAAAAAAACAAAATTCAATCATCCGGTAAAGTTTAATCTTATCCGGTCGGAAGATGCTCCGGCTGACGGACTTTATTTACTGCTTTCTATAGAGGGAAGAACGAATGAGATCGTCAAAGCGGAGGTCTTTTTTGACGGTGATAAAACTTTTTACGGATGGGTTGATGAACAGACTGAAAAAACCAACAAAAACGGAAGTGTACTTGAAATTAAAGCAAGAAGTCCTGAAGCACTGCTGTTAGATAATGAGGCTATGCCGCAGACCTACTGTCTTCCCTCGTTCGGAATCATCTTTGAAAGACATTTCCGGCCGCTGGGATTCACAGGATATCATGCGCCTGAAAAGAATTATAATGGTGAACTTGTTATATCAAAGGGAATGAGTCAATGGGATGTACTTAAGGATTTTTGCGATAAATTTACAGGTACAAAGCCCTTTGTCCGATATGACGGAGTGATAGATATTATGGGCGGAATTATGTGCAGGGATGTTCTGATCGGTAAAACAAAAATAATTTCGTTATCTCACAAGTTTAAGCGCAGTGCATTGATCTCGGATATCATTGCCAGAACTTATCATGCAGGCAGCTATAAGATGAGCTTCAAAGGAAAAAAAGCACATTCTTTGGATGTGCGAAGACAAAGGTATGTCAATGTTGTCGGAAGCAGACTGCGCAGTATTGCTGATGTGAAAAAAATGATCAGTGACGCTGAAAGTGTATATGAAAGTGTGGAAATTCTCTATGACAGCTGGCTGAATTGCGATAAGGGTGATATCCTTTCCGTTGAAGGCGAAAAACAAAAATATATTATAAGGGAGATTCAGATGTCGGCAGACGCTTCTGGTGAAAAAACAAGATTATTGGCGGAGGTGACAGAAAATGTGGATCAGCAGGAATATGGCATCAAAAACACGTAAAAGTTTTCTCGATACCGCTGCGTCCGACAGCGGAACCGATACACGTGTATCGGCAATCTCAGGAGAGGGAAAAGGACAGTGTGAAATCGTTAACCCACCGGGGATATTAAGTGTTCCAGGCAGAAACAATGATATATTTATTATACCTACTGAAAGAGGACAGGCGTGTCTGGGAGTAAGAGTGCCGTATTATGAAAAAAATGTTAAACCCGGAGAGGTGCTTCTTATGTCAGATGGGGGAGCAACTATTAAACTCGCCAATGACGGAAAAGTCTATATTAACGGCAGAGAGATATAAATACGAAACGGAGGAAGTTTAGTGGCATACAGCTATGATGAAATACTTGAAAGAATGTGCGATAAATATTACGATATGGCAGGAAAAAGACCGGAGGAAGTCGGAGATGGCGGAGCAAAATTAAAGGTTCTGGCTCAGGAAATATACTCACTCGGCTGCCATATTGACTGGATCAGGAATGCTATGTTTGTGTCTACCGCTGTTGGCGAGGCACTTGACTGCCATGCTGAACAAAGAGGTCTTAAACGTCATAACGGAAATAAGGCAGGAGGTACCATTCTGGTGCGTCTGGATACACCGCTTGAATATGATGTAGTTATACCGGAAGGCTCGGTATTTACTACTTCTGACGGCACGCTTAATTTTGTGAGTGTAGGCGACGCTGTTATTTACAGCGGAACAGGAAGCTGCTTTGTTGACGCTGAAGCACAATACAGCGGAAGCAGATATAATGTAGAACCGGATGAAATTACAACAGTTGTTACATATTTTTCCAGCGGTATAAGTATTACCAATTCTTCTGAATTTTACGGGGGAAGTGACGATGAAAGCGATGAGGAACTGCGAAAAAGAATTATAGAAAGTTACAGGGATATTTCGAGCGGTTTGAATGCAGCTTATTATAAAAAACTCGCTGAATCGGTGGATGGGGTGTATTCGGCAAATGTGGTTGAGTATGCTGTTAATGACAGAAATGTCAATGTTTTTGTTGCCGGAAAGGCAGGATTGGTTTCTAATGAAATAATTGCAGAGGTTCAGAGATTATTTACTGAAAACAAAATTCCTGGGATATCAATTATTGCCTTTTCAGCAGTGTTGAGAAATATTTCTGTCAGCGTAAATTTCAAATTGAAAGAAAACTATTCCGCAATTAAGACGAGAGCGGCTATTAATAATGTGGTTACAGAATATTTTCAGGAAATGAGAGTAGGGCAGGATTTTATTGCAGCTGAACTTGGAAGCAGAATAATTGCCATAGACGGAGTTAAAAATTACAGCTTCGTAAATACTGAGGATCAGACGGCATCCAGTTCTGATTTGTTCTGTTTACAGAATCTTACACTTACAAAAATATAAATAAACACAGTAAAATAATTTGACAAAAATTATTTCGGAAGGGAGCAATGTAATGACAGCATTGGAATCGCTGACAAATAAGTATCAGAAAAATGAATTATACAATGCCGAAAATACAGAAGCAATTGCAGAACTATATGCTTTTTCAGAAGGATTAAAGCTATGTTATGATCTGATTGATGATACCTATAGGGAAATGTTTATTGCCACTGCCTGTGATGAGGGAATTTCAGAATATGAAAGTTTAATTTCCGCTTGTAATATAGATTCAAGTCTTGACGGAAAAAGAACGAGTATCCTTTCGGTACTGTCGCTGAACGATCATAACGGTGCCGGATTCATGCTTGAGAAGCTGGGGAATATTTATAATATCACGGGAAATATAATTGAAGAAAATCAAAGGTTGATTTACAGTACTTCGGATAATCTCACGGCTGAGGAATTTAATCAGATACAGGAGCATATGCAAAAACTCATGACAATAAACAAAGAAGCAGAATTAAGAACAGTATAATGCTGAAAAAACCGACTGTCTGCCAAAAAAGCAGACAGCCGGTTTTTATTAATAACAAAGTGCTATTTTTGATTAAACAAAGAATTAGTCCTTAGCGGAAGCTTTCTTTGTCATAACAACAGCTGTGCCGAGTGAAGCAAGAACTACAGCTACGAGAGCAATTGCTGAAGTTGTGTCACCTGTTGCAGGTGAGTTAGCTGATGTTGTGCCAGCCGGTGTTGAAGTGGTTGTAGTAGCTGTGGAAGCAGCCGGCGTAGTTGTTGTAGCAGTTGATGTCTGAGTTGCAGGAGCAGCTGATGTCTGAGTTGCAGGAGCAGCAGCAGCAGCAACTTCTTCTACTGTGTATGATACAGGGATAAGCAGATAGTCAACCGGATCGGTAGCTTCTACTTCGCCTGCTTCGATAGCTTCGGGAGCATTTCTTGTAGTGTCAAGCTTTACATGAATCTTAACATGTGTGCCTTCCTTAGCTTCAACAACACAGTTTGTCTGGCTGTTGCCTGTACGAACATAAGATGCTTCATAGTCGCCCCAACTGTCTGCCCAGTTACTGTCAAGACGTACCTTGAATGTGATACCTGTCTTGCCTCTGGGAATCTGGTTACCTGCACCGTCATCCATTGTTGCTTCAACGATCATTTCAGCGGTAACGTTTTCGATATCAACAGTACCTTCCCAGATACCGTCGCCGTCATCATCGTTCATTGGAACTTCGCCTTCTGTGCTCCAGTTGTTGAAGCTGCCGACGATACCCATTTTGTGATCTTTGATTTCTTCAACACTGCCGATAGCGCTTGCGCTGATTGCAGCGGTTGCAGCAATAGAAGCTACGAGAGCAACAGAAACAGCAGATGCTAAAATCTTTGACTTTCTCATTGTAGTAATCCTCCTAAAAATAATTACGAAACTAACTATATGTAAAGTTTCATTAATAAGTATTATACAATGTTTGCTTGGAAAAATCAAGACTGTATTCAGGGAAAATATTCCCTTTTATTAAAAATGAGATTTTGTATCAAAATATTAAAAAAACTTCTATGAATTATAATTCTTTTATGACAATAAAAATAAAATTTTTGTTAGTTTTTAACAATAACTGCTGTTGGTATTTTACATATAAAAATTAATAAAATAATGCCAATATATGAAAAAGTATACATAATGCATAATATTCAAGCTTATTTTGACTTGGTTTTATATATTTATTACAAATTTTAACAAGAATGTAACAATAATGACAAAACATCTTAATAATATCGGATAAAGGTTACATTTTTAACCATTATTTGCCAATGAATCTGTTTCCATTTAAGAATAAATCGTGTCTTACGGTATTTTACAAACGGCTGTGTATATTTATTGAAGAAAAGTCAATAATAATTATGTCCGGTACAGTCGGACGGAGGTGATACAGAATGGAACATTATGAAGAAAATCCTAACAGAAGCATAGAGTGTACTGTCAGTCAGTGCCGTTATCATTGCGGCGGATGCGATTACTGTTCTCTTGATACAGTACAGATCGGCAGTCATGAAGAACATCCTACACAGGAAGAATGTGTAGACTGTATGTCTTTCAGAGCAAGAAGCTGATCTGATTGCAGATCGGGAAATTGTTGTATCAAGCCGGAACTCCGCTGATAAAAACTTTTGCAGTAATACTGATTCCTGATAGAAAGCTGACTTGGATCTGCGAGGATATTTCCCGTGATTGATTGGTGAGGAAGTACTATTTTGTCAGTAAATTTTTGATCAGTTCTACAATAAAATCGGTCAGCCAGACCACGCCTGCAATCAGAATAAGAAAGGCTGCGGCTGATAATATGCGGATTATTTGTGCTTTTTGGGGCGGAAGATCTTCTTCTTCCGCTTCTTTTTTTGCTTTTGCGAACATTTCATCTGAATTATCGGGAAGATTTACTTCTTTTATGGCTCCGATTCCGGCTAAAATTTCCATAGCATCCGGATAGGCGCTCAGCGGAACATAAACATCACAGTTTTCCGGAGGCGCACTGTTGAGAATCTGTATTCCTGCATCACGTGCGGATTCATTGTAGGAATATGGGATATCACCGTCATTGAGTGCAGCTCTGATTCTTTCAAGTTCAAAACCGTTTGCAGTAATAATTTTGACAGGTGAAAAATGATTAGGATTGTCAATAGTTTTTCTGCCGCATGCGGGGCATTTCAGAATTTCTTTATCCTCACTATAAAGCTCTTTGCATCTGGTACAGTAATGCATAGGTATTTCTCCTTCTGACTTTTTGTATCTCTCGGTTTGTTTTGTATTCCCAATTATATACCAATCAAGTAAAAAGTTCAAGCAAACCACTCTCGTCGGCGCCGAAACGGTGCCAAGCGCATCTTCCCGGCTTCTTCCTGGGGGAAATCCTTTCCTAAAAAAACTGAACTTTAGTTTTTGATAATTCAAATTTACCATGAATCGACAGCGGCGGCACGCCGCCAGACGACTGATGAATTTGTTTTAGTCTAAGTAGTTGCGGGTATTGGTAAGGGTCCGGCGGCATGCCGCCGCTCTGTTTCAGTAATTTTGAGAGTGAGGTATGATCCGGTAAAAATTGCAAATAATAATTTTCACGAGGTGATGTAATGAAAAAACAAATCACGTGTGATTTAATTGTCTTTTCTATC
>CACZPV010000302.1 GCA_902783065.1 uncultured Ruminococcus sp. | reverse complement strand
TATCATGGTTAACATTTATCACAACATTGCAGATGCAGCTAAGAAATACGGTTATGAAGGCAACTATGTAGTAGGTGCTAACATTGCTGGCTTTGTTAAGGTTGCAGACACAATGATTGCACAGGGTGTTGTTTGATTTTAAATTGAGTACGACTTCCTGATTATATAAGCCGGAGCTACATCCCAAAAGATGTAGCTCCGGCTTTTTTACAATTTCCTTCACAATACCGGGCGGCATGCTGCCGCTGTCGATTTAATCCCCGCAGCTGAACAAAGTTTCAACATTATTAAAGTCGTCTGCTTTTATTGATTCAATATTTGGTTTGAATTAATAAAAAAGCCTGAATCCGTGAAGTTGATGGAAGGTCTTTTGAAAAAACACGGGTTTTGCCGTTGTTCCTTAAATTTTCCCCCTTCCCTTTGGGTTAGAATTGAGTTTCACGGATCCGGATATCAGATAACATTATCAATTGTAAGCCACGATACATGTTACAGGCGAACTTTTTATCAGGTGTTAAATTTTGTTATTACTGATGTAATTTGTGCAAAATTCTCCATTGTCATTTCTTCAGCTCTGGCATTTGGTCTGATCTTTGCTTCTGAAAGCATTTCAGCGGTTTGCGCCTTGGGGATTGAAAGACCGGAACTAAGTGAATTTGCCAGTGTCTTTCTTCTTTGTGAAAACGCCGCTTTAACAACCCTGAAGAATAATTTTTCATCAATGACTTTTACCGGCGGCTCTTTCAGTATATTCAGCTTTATTACAGCAGAATCAACCTTTGGTGCCGGAAGAAAACTGCCTTTCGATACTTTGAAAAGTAATTCCGGACGGCTATAGTAATGGACAGCCGCACTTATTGCTCCTGATTCCCTTGTACCCGGAGCTGCACAGATTCTGTCGGCTGCTTCTTTTTGTACCATTACTGTAAGTGAGTCGATCGGAAGCCGTTCTTCCAGAACACGCATTATGACAGGAGATGTAATATAATACGGTAGATTAGCACAAACTACTGTTCTGCCTTCGCCAAATTCTTCTTCAATCAGCTGTTTAAGATTCAGTTTCATAACATCTCCGTTAATAATTTTCACATTATTATGTTCTGCCAGAGTTTCTGCAAGCACTGGCAGCAGCCGTTTGTCTAATTCTACTGCAACAACCTTATGTGCCGTCTGTGCCAGTTCGTTTGTCAGGACACCGGCACCGGGACCAATTTCGATTACACCTACTGTATCAGAACATCCACATTCTTCTGCCATTCTCGGACATACAGAGGGATTTATCAGAAAATTCTGACCCAGTGCTTTTGAAAATGTAAAGCCATGTTTGGATAAAATGCCTTTTACATAGGAGATATCTGTTAATTTACTCATATTTTTCCTTCTTTCAGTTAATCGGACAACACGATCCGTAATGAACATTTCTATGTTTCCATTATAACATTTTTGCACAAGGAATAACAGTACTTTTCTTAATCAGAGAATGAATATCTTAAACTTCTAATTTGTGGAATCAGCTGACAGGTACAGATTGTACCTGTACACATTTTTCTCCCCCAGATCCCCTTTCCACTAAAAAAAGCCGAAACATTGAACTTTGATAATTTATTTTATCATGAATCAGCAATAGCAGACGACTGTAATAATTATTTTAGCCTTAGTGTTGTGGGTATTAAATCGACTGCGGCGGCATGCCGCACAGCGTCACGCTGATATAAATAATTCACTTGAAATAATACTGTCTATATTATATAATAAATTCAGAGATTTTACTATATTAATTATTTAAACTGATCGTAATGACAAGCCAGGGGAGAAAAATTGTAGAACGCATGATATCAAAAAACTTATGTGCAAAAGGATTTCAGGCTTTTTTGTAATCTACTATCAATTAACATTTTCAGGAGATGATTCAAATGCATTACACCAAATATTTACGCAGCATATGCACACTGTTTCTCGCAGCAATAACAGCGTTTTCTGCTGCGGTAACTACTGTATCCGCAGTCGGACGCCCCCAACCGGAATATTCTGATATTTTAGTCAAAGATCAAAAATATACTTCTGCTGCAAGTGAAAACCTCCCTATCATCAAAGCATTATCCGACAGTTATTATAACAGAAAATCAGAAATTAATGTATCATATTACAAGATTCCTGTACAGTCAGCCGTTTCAATTCATAATATGATACTGGCATTATATCCCGATCTGTTTTTTGTAAGTAACAGGATCACGTATTCTTCCACATCAATCAGAGGTACTGAATATGTACTGACATTCAAACCTGAATATCTATACAGCAAACAGGACACGGACAGAATGCTTAAAGAATTTTATGCTGCCGCAGACCGGTTTCTTGAAATGGCAAAAGGTCAGCTGGCACTTTGTAAAGATGATTTCTCCAAAGCAGCTGTGCTTCATGACGAAATTGTTCTTAATAACCGGTATTTAGTTGACGGAAGCTCCCCCTATTCTTTGCTGGTCAAAAATTTCGGTAAATGTGAGGATTATACCCGCATTTATGCATATCTTTTAGGACAGTTTGGAATCTACAGTGAAATTATCGATTCGGACTCAATGCAGCATGAATGGCTGAATGTACGTATCAACAATAAGTATTATCATGTGGATATAACGTGGGATGACCCCAGCCCTGACAAACCCGGTGTTGTTTTCCACAGATTCTTTCTACTGAGTGATCACGCCCTTAAAGATCATTACGGATACAGTTGTGTAAAGCCTTCGGCAGATACCAGATATGATAATTCTGCTTTCCATTCGTTTTCATCAAAGCTCTGTAAACTGAGTTCATCTGAAACTGCGTTTTACGCAGTGAACAGAGAAACACAGAAGATTCTAAAATATAACTATGTAAGCGGTACTTCAGCAACAGCGGTTGATCTGAACAGTTTTTCATGGAAAGCTAGTACCGGAAGTTATTGGCCGGGTGCATACTCCGGTTTGGATACATACAACGGTTTGCTGTATTACAATACACCAGATTCAATTTATTCCTACAATCCGTCAGCCAGACAGTCTGTAAAAATTGCCGGAAACAACTTCGGAAAAGATTTTTACGGTGTGCTAATAAAGAACGGCAAACTATATGGAATCATCTCCGACAACCCCAATGTATCAGGAAGTGAAAAATTTATCAAGACACTCGGAAATACTGAGGTGACACCAACAAAAATTACGTTGGATAAAACAAGTTTGTCGTTAGGAAAAGGAGAAAGCTATACGCTGAAAGCATCTGTTTTTCCGTCAAATGCTTCCAACAAAGTAGTAACATGGACAACTTCCAACAGCAGTATTGTCACTGTATCCTCAGGTAAAATCACTGCCAGAAGTATGGGTACCGCAACAATTACTGCCAGAACTGTCAACGGAAAAACAGCATCCTGTAAAGTAACAGTAAAAAATGCGCCGTCAAAGGTTACTGTAAGCAAAACTGTTCTCTCATTGGGTGTAGGAGAAACATACAAGCTCAGTGCATCAATTCCGGGCGGCACTGCGGCAGCCGTAAGAACTTTCCGCACAAGCAGCAGCAGTATTATAAAAATGACCAAAACCAAATGGAAGGGACAGTTTACGGCGGTAAAACCGGGCACTGCGTGGGTAACGGTGCGCCTTTACAACGGAAAAGAAGCGAGCTGTAAAATTACCGTAAAAGCAGCCCCGAGAAGCGTCAGCGTCAATCCAAAATCGTTGAATCTGAAAGTCGGGCAGACCGCAGGCATTTCTGCTGTTCTTCCAGGCGGAACTGCTTCGGCATCCAGAACATTCCGCAGCAGCAACAGCAGCATAATAAAGATGACAAAAACAAGCTGGACGGGAAAGTTCAAAGCAATGAAGAAGGGCACTGCATGGGTAACTGTACGTTTATATAACGGCAAAGAGGCAAGCTGCAAAGTGATTGTACGTTAGCCCAGCGTGCCGGCGGCGTGCCGCCGCTGTCAGTTTAATACCCGCAACTACTCAGACTAAAACAAATTTATCAGTCGTCTGCTATTATTGATTTATGATAAGTTGAATTATTAAAAATTAAAGTTTAGTTTTTTTAGGAAAGGGGTCTGGGGAATAACCCTTTGTTTTCAAACAAAGGGTTTCCCCCGGGAAAGTGCACCGTTTTCCCTCAGGGTAATGCATTTTAACCTCGTCATATGCAATAAAAATGTATTGACAAAAATCAGAAAAAATGGTAGCATTTTATTGAAATTGTAATACACATGAAATCAAAAACAACATGGGTAGAAGCATTTCATAATTTTACAATTGACTGAGAAAATTAAAAAAATGGAGGAATTGTAATGAAACACAAAATGACCAGGCGCATTGGTTCCGGACTTCTTGCACTTGCAGTAATATCAGGAGGAACAGCAGCAGTGTTGCCCCAGGTAATCAGCAGCACAACAACTGTATCAGCTGCATCACAATCAACAATAGTCAAGCTTTATAAGGACAAATTGGAACAGATTAAATCCAATCCTGACAAGTATATGTATTCCGCAACTACAAATGCGATCCGGGATTGTGTATTCACCATCGCAGATGTTAATTCGGATGGTGTGAAAGACCTGATTATGAATTTTAACCAGACCGCTATGGCAGGAATGCATATGCGTATCTGGACAGTAAAGGATAATAAACTTGTGTCTTTGGGTACAACCGGCTCGTTTGCAGACTTTTATAAAAACGGTTATGTAAGAAGTGCAGCATACCATAATCATGGTGCTTCTATCAGTGTATGGCCGTATACTGTTTATAAATATGACAATCCGAAAGGTGAACAGGAAACCTACGGAAAACTTATTTTTAACGCATACAGCGTAGATAAAGCATCAGAATATCCCGGTAATACCTATTCTGAATCACTGGACAAGGACAAGGATGGTGTGATTTATTATATTGATCAGACACCAATGACAAAATCCGAGTTTATTGATTATACCAACAAATATATTCCTGATAGTAACCAGCTGAATCTTAACTGGAAAAAACTGAGGGATGAAAACATCAGCAGTCTTGAATCTATGTTCTCATTAACGCTGAATAAAACCACTCTTTCTCTCGGGGTAAATGAAACATATCAGCTTACAGCTACTCAAGGTGTAAAATGGAGAACATCAGCGCCGAAAATTCTTACTGTAAATCAGAGTGGCATGGTAAATGCTGTAGGTACCGGTACCGCATGGATCACCGCGAAAGCTGATGACGGCAAGGAAAAATCCTGCAAAATAACCGTGAAAAAAGCTCCGGCTAAAGTCAGCCTTTCCAAAGGTAACTTTTCAATGGGTGTAGGCGAAACTTTCAGCTTAAGTGCTGTTCTGCCCGATGGCACTGCATCAGCCAAACGTACATTCCGCACCAGCAACAGCAGTATCATTAAAATGACAAAAACAAATTGGACAGGCAGTTTTAAAGCCGTAAAACCCGGCACTGCATGGGTAACTGTACGCCTGTATAACGGTGTGGAAAAAAGCTGCAAAATCACCGTAAAACCGGCTCCTGCCAAGGTATATGTAAATAAGAAAACCCTGTCGCTGAAGGTTGGTCAGACCGCCAAAATCAGTGCATACCTTAACAGCGGTGCCGCATGTGCAACAAGAACTTTCCGTACCAGCAACAGCAGTATCGTAAAGATGACCAAAACCAACTGGGAAGGTCAGTTCAAGGCAGTAAAAAGCGGTACCGCATGGGTAACTGTACGTACATACAACGGTAAGGAAGCAAGCTGCAAAATAACAGTAACAGAAGAT
>CACZPV010000301.1 GCA_902783065.1 uncultured Ruminococcus sp. | reverse complement strand
GCTCCAAGTGAAATTTTCATCATTCAATCTCTCTTTTCTTTTTCATGTTTTAAAATTAATTCTATAAGTTAAACTTGTCCAGATTGTGCAAGTTTAGCTTTAAGTTCCCTTTCTGCCTGAGGTAGACGCAGGTAAACAGGCATTAGTGCATCACTGCTGCACAACCGATTATCCTCAGACATTTTCATCGCCGCCGCTGCTGTTCCGTAAGCATGCTGATATCGGATATTAACAGGCGGCAAAACAACATTTTCCAGATTTTCACCAAATGTCTTAAAACAAATATCAGCTCCATCACCGGTCAGATAAACAGTTTCATCGTAATATTCCAGTTCTGATGATAATTCTTCCAAAGACAGTGCCCTGTCCTCAGTGATTCTTTCTACCTTACCATTATCCAAACGAAACAGTGCATTATATACCTGACTGCATCTTGCATCCATAACTGCACATACAATACCATCAGTATACGGCATCGAATATGCCATTGCCTCTAACGTTGATACCTGCGCACAAGGTTTGTCAAGCGGCATTGCCATTCCCTTTACAGATGCAACACCTATTCTGACACCTGTAAAAGATCCAGGTCCTGCATTGACCGCAAACAAATCAATGTCCCTGATATCGGTTTTAGTATTATCAAGAAGTGATGCAATAACCGGCATCAATGTCTGACTATGGGTTGTTTTGATATTCAGATAAAATTCACCAAGCAGCTTGCCGTCATCAACCAATGCAGCTGATACGGGCGATGCAGTTGTATCAATTGCCAGAATTTTCACAGTTCTTTCGCCCCCTCAATCTGAATTTCTCTTTCGTTGTCGGAAATATGACGAATTGTAACATCAATCCTGTCATCGGGAAGAAAATCAACAATATTTTCACTCCACTCGATAATCATAATTCCGCTTTCCATATAATCAAAAAAACCTGTAGTATACAGATCATCCCATGAAGCCACCCTATACATGTCAAAATGATAAATAGAAAATTTTCCTTTATACTCATGTACCAAAGCAAAAGTCGGACTGGAAACACCGTCATTCACACCAAGTGCTTCAGCAAACCCTCTTGTGAACGCAGTTTTTCCTGCTCCAAGTGACCCGAACATTGCGATCACCTCTGTCCCGCTAAGTGTTTTTGCCAGTCTGCTACCGATCTGCTCCGTTTCTTCCGGAGATGTTGTTTTAAATATCTGCAAAAGAATATTCCTCTTTCCTGATAAATTCAGCTGCATAAAACAGCTTATATGAAAAAACAATTAAGAATCCTGCACAATGAATTTCATCAAAATAATCCCGTGATTTTTCCGTCAGAAGTTACATCAATTCTTTCAGCTGCCGGTATCTTTGGTAGTCCAGGCATTGTCATAATATCTCCTGTATAAACTACCACAAATCCCGCACCGTTTGAAAGACGAATATCCCTTACCGTTATAGTAAATCCCTCCGGCTTTCCAAGCAGTGAAGGATTATCCGAAAGTGAATACTGAGTTTTAGCAATACAAACGGGAAGTTTTGATGTATCAAGTTTCTCAATATCAGCAAGTGCTTTCAATGCCTGCATAGTATATGCAACACCATCTGCCCTGTATATATTTCTGGCAACAGCCAGTATTTTGTCTTTAATTGATGCATCATCAGGATATGTAAGTTGGAGTGATGAAGGTTTTTCTACTGCGGCAATCACCTTTGCTGCAAGATCACTGCCCCCTGCACTTCCCTTTGAGAACATTTCTGCCATAGCAAAGTCCGCACCAAGCTCTGTACAATATTTTTCAATCAGTGCAAGTTCTGCATCCGTATCGCTTGCAAAACGGTTTATAGCAACTACAGTAGGTACACCAAAACGCTGCATATTTCCAATATGTACACCCAGATTAACAATTCCTTTTTCAAGTACTTCCAGATTTTCTGCTGAAAGCTCTGATTTAGGTATCCCTCCGTTATACTTCAGTGCTCTTACTGTTGCAACAATTACCACTGCCGACGGATGAAGTCCAGCTTTCCGACACTTTATATCAAAAAACTTCTCTGCGCCAAGATCAGAACCAAAACCTGCTTCAGTTACTGTATAATCAGCAAGCTTCAGACTTAATTTGGTCGCTCTTACTGAATTACATCCGTGAGCAATATTCGCAAAAGGTCCGCCATGCATGATAGCCGGTGTCCCTTCCAATGTTTGTACAAGATTCGGTTTAACCGCATCTTTAAGAAGCACTGCCATTGCGCCGTTTGCTTTCAGATCTTTTGCATATACCGGTTCACCATCTGTATTATAAGCAACAAGGATATTTCCGAGACGTTCTTTCAGGTCATTAAGATCTGCCGACAGACAAAGAATTGCCATTACTTCACTAGCAACAGTAATAATAAAACCATCCTCACGGGGAACACCGTTTACTCTGCCTCCAAGACCGGCAACAATATTTCTAAGTTCTCTGTCGTTCATGTCCAGACAACGTTTAATCAGTATTTTTCTGACATCTATTTTCAAGGCATTTCCTTGTTGTATATGGTTATCAAGCATAGCACAGCAAAGATTATTGGCAGCTGTAATCGCATGCATATCACCTGTAAAATGCAGGTTAATATCCTCCATCGGTATTACCTGAGAATAGCCGCCGCCTGCTGCCCCTCCTTTGATGCCAAAAACAGGACCAAGAGAAGGTTCTCTCAGGCATACTGCTGTTTTTTTACCTGCTGCCGAAAGAGAATCAGCAAGACCCACAGAAACGGTTGTTTTTCCTTCTCCAGCAGGAGTAGGATTAATTGCCGTTACTAGAACCAATT
>CACZPV010000300.1 GCA_902783065.1 uncultured Ruminococcus sp. | reverse complement strand
AGTGCTTTTGTTGCACTGCTGCTGAATACTTCCAGAAAATAAAGATCGGAATAGTTGTCACTGTATAAAGTAGGACGTACGCCTTTTACATGACTGATTTTTTCGCAGATAGCAGCAAGTTTTTCATACTGATCCACCATTGTAAAGTAAATTACTTTATCATCATCCCGGACGGTGATGGTATTGACCTGACTGAAGCTTTTATAATCATTATCCTTGCGTACTTCAAAAAAGTTTCGTTCTACTTCATTGGACAGACGCTCAAATTCTACATGTATGCCGTAGGTTTCATCAGCTTTATATACAAAAGACATCCTGTCAAAATAACGCAGAATACTGATTACTTCGCGGGCAGCATCAGGTTCGATGGGGGTACATCCCGTATAGTTGTGCGCATCAAAATCATACATCAGTACACCATTAAGCTGTACGCAGGGAATATGGATCCCAAGATTTTTAAGAATTGGTACACTGCTCAGACTTCTGGCAGTGGCGGCAGTAAAAAGCATTCCTTTTTTGATAAGACCGGATATGATCTTAGTTGTATTTTCGCTCAAAGCAGCATCTTTTCCAAGTAGTGTGCCGTCAAGGTCAGAGATATATAAAGTTTTTGATCCGGGCATTTTATCAGCTCATTTCTTTTTTATTGTATACGACATATATTTTTCCCAAGAGATTTCGCGCTAATATCCGAATACTCCGCTTATAGATTCATCGTTGATGATCCAGTCATTCACATCTACTTCGGTAAAGCGATTCTTGTTATTGCGAATGTAAACTTTTTCAATCCCTGCATTAATAATCATTCTTTTACAAAGAGAACAGGCAGATGCATTTTCCACATATTCTCCTGTTTTAGCATCCTTGCCCACAAGATACATCGCTGAGCCGATCATATCCTCACGTCTGGCATGAATTATAGCATTCTGCTCTGCATGAACAGACCGGCAAAGTTCGTAGCGTTCTCCTCTCGGTACCTTAAGAGTTTCACGGACGCAAACTTTCATATCAATACAATTCTGCCGTCCTCTCGGTGCGCCTACGTAGCCGGTAGATATTATCTGATCATTTTTAACAATAATAGCCCCGTAATTTCTTCTCAGGCAAGTACCTCTTTCCAGCACTGTTTCTGCAATATCGAGGTAATAATTAATTTTATCTGTTCTCATCAGAACGCCTCCTTATATTCTGAAATAATCCAGTCGATTTTAAAAGTCTGAAATTCCTTTACTCATGCAGTTTTTAATATCGTGTTTTACAATTTTTCTTCGCTGTAATCCGTCATTTTCGCAGCTTTTGCGTTAAAAACAATTACTTTTGTACTTTCGGGGCGGGGTTTGTGCCGCCTGCGGCGACACAAACCCTAGCCTTTTTACAATCGGCTATTTTTTTGAAAACTGGCTGTTATACAGTTGACTGTAAAATCCGCCGTAACCCATAAGTTCCTCGTGACTGCCCTGTTCGATAATATTACCATCCTTCATCACCAGAATTATATCAGCCTCCTTGATTGTAGAAAGACGATGTGCCACAATAAAACTGGTTCTGCCTTTCATCATTTCAGCAAATGCCTTCTGAACCCTTATTTCTGTTCTTGTATCAATAGAACTGGTCGCTTCGTCAAGAATAAGCATCGGAGGATTACAAAGCATCACCCTTGCAATACAAATAAGCTGCCTTTGACCTTGCGAAAGATTTGCCCCCTCCTCTGTAATCACGGTATCATATCCTTGCGGCAAACGCTCGATAAAATGATGTATATATGCCTTCTTTGCAACTGCACGAACTTCTTCCAAAGATGCATGCGGTTTGCCATAAGCAATGTTGTCACGTACGCTCGCATTATAGAGCCAGCTGTCCTGCAATACCATTCCATAATTACTGCGCAGATCACTTCTTGACATATCATAAATACTTTTTCCGTCTATTCTGATTGAGCCGCTGTTGATATCATAAAACCGCATCAGCAAATTAATAAGTGTGGTTTTGCCGCAGCCTGTGGGACCTACAATGGCAATTCGCTGTCCGGCTTTGACATGAAGTGTAAAATCCGTGATCAGTTTCTTCTGCGGTGTATATGAAAAAAATACATTTTCAATGTCAATGTTTCCCTTAAAGCAGCGGTTTTCTTCATTATAATCCGGTTCTTTACTCATATCCTCGCTGTCAAGAAATTCAAAGATTCTTCCTGCACCTGCCATTGCCGCCTGTATCTGAGGAATCACTCCCGTAACTTCATTAAACGGCTTGGTATACTGGTTTGCATATGTAATAAAAGTTGCAATACTCCCGACTGTCATTGTTCCGCCTATTACGCTCAGAGAGCCTAATATAGTGACCGCCGAGGTAACAAGACTGTTGACAAATCTCGTGCTTGGATTAGCAAGAGAAGAATACCATTGTGATTTCTGACCGCACACCCGCAGACGTTCGTTAATTTCAGCAAAATTTTCTATAGAGTTCTGTTCATAGCTGAAAGATTTAACAAGCTTTTGCTGACCCACATATTCATCAATATAAGAGCTGATTTCGCCCTGTATTTCAGACTGTCTTATAAACTGTCTGCGGGAAATACTGGTAATAAACGCTGCAACAAACATGGACAGCGGAGTGATAATCACAACTGCCAGAGCAATATAAGCATTGATAAACAGCATGAATCCGAGGGTGCAAACAATCATCACGATTCCCGAAAAAAGCTGTGTTATTCCCTGCATCAATCCATCTCCGACACTATCCGCATCATTGACCATACGGCTGATAAGATCTCCGTGAGGAGTTGTATCGATTACTGACAGAGGCACACTGCTCCATTTATGGTATATCAATCTTCTGATATCACGAACCGTAAAATACACGACCGAATTGGTACACATATTCATCAGCCACTGAAATACTCCCGAACACACAGCAGCAGCCGCAGTTCCAAGCAGCAGACTTCCTACAGCAGCAAAATCTACCTGTCCCGGAGAAACTGCATTATCGATTGCATAGCCCACGAGAATCGGAGCTGTCAGATTCAAAGCAACATAAAAGACGGCAAAAATCAACGCAGCAATAATTTGTCCGATATAAGGCTTACAGAATCGCAGCAGTCTGAGAAGCGTATTTTCTTCTATTTTCTTTCTTTTGCTTTTCTTCACAAAAACACTCTCCTTAAACCGTCGATTTTAATCCGCTATTCTATTCCCTGTGATACACATATTTCACGATAAAGTTCGCAGTTCTCTTTCAGCTGTTCATGGGTTCCCTGTCCGATAAGCTCAGCATTTTCAAGTACCAGTATACGATCTGAATTTTTGACGGCAGCCACTCTTTGAGAAATAATAAAAACTGTCATTCCCTCTATTTTAGCCAGTTCGCTGCGCAGAGCCGCATCAGTTGCCATATCCAGAGCACTTGCACTGTCATCCAGTATAAGAAGTTTCGGGTTTCTCACCAGCGCACGTGCAATAGTCAGACGCTGACGCTGACCGCCTGAAAAATTCGTGCCTCCGGCTGTGACTTCACTGTCGATCCCTTCAGGAAGCTTTGATACAAATTCGTAAGCCTGCGACATTTTTAACGCTTTAATCATCTGTTTTTCATCTGCATCTGTATCACCCCAAAGCAAATTGGAGCGGATTGTGCCGCTTTGCAGTACAGCCTTCTGAGGAACAATTCCCATTTCCTGACGGAGCTGGGAAAAAGGAAATTCTCTGACATCTGTTCCGCTTACAAGAATTTCGCCTTCACGGGGATCATAAAATCTGGGAATAAGATTTACAAGTGTAGTTTTTCCGGAACCGGTACCGCCGATAATACCAATTGTCTTTCCGCGGTCGGCTACAAAAGAAATATCTTTCAGGGCGTTTCCGCCGTCACCGTAACCAAAAGAAACATGACGGAACTCCACCGCCGGAGCCGATTGGTCAATACCTATATATCCGCCCGTTTTTTCGGTCACAGAAGGCTGTGTATCAAACACCTCATTGATTCTTGATGCGCTGGCAAATGCCTTTGTAAAAATCACAACCAGATTGGAAACAACAATCATAGCAAGAAGTATCTGTGTCATATAATTGACCAGAGCAATAATCTCACCCGTCTGAAGACCTCCGGAATTAACACTTACCGAACCAAACCATACAATAGCAATAATAGCTGCCTGTGCAATAATATATGTGACAGGACTGAGTAATGCTGAAATTCTTCCTACACGTACAGATGTTTCTGTCAGCTCACTGTTAGCCTTTTCGAAGTTATTTTCATCTTCATTTTGTTTGTTAAAGGCACGTATTACACGATTTCCGGAAAGGTTTTCTCTGGAAAGCAGAGATACCTTATCCAGTTTTTTCTGCATATCCTTAAAAAAAGGTACAGAGCGGTTCATTACTATGTACAAAACAAGAGCTATCAGAGGCGATGAAATAAAGAAAATCAGCGACATTTTAAGGTCAATTGTGCATGCCATAACAAGAGCGCCGATAACCAGAAAAGGCGCACGGATCACCAATCTGATCAGCATTGCGACTGCTACCTGTAATTGATTTATATCACTTGTCATTCTTGTAATAAGTGAGGGCGTGCCTATTTTATCAAGTTCTGCATGGGACAGCGTATTAATATGCCTGAACATAGCGTTTCGAAGCTTAGTACCAAATCCCTGTGATGTAATCGAAGCCGATTTCTGACAAACCAATGCAAAGCAAAGACCAAGTGCCCCCATCAGCACCATCAGTGCTCCGTGGCTCAGAACATAGGAAGCATCACCTTTGTGTACGCCGTTATCGATAATATCCGCCGTTACCAACGGAATAAAAAGTTCCAGAACAGCTTCGGTAAGCTTGCATAAAGGACCGATAATCAGTAATACGATATAGTCCTTTAAAAAGCGCCTGAGCTTAAACATGCAATCATCCTTTCAATTTTTATAAACTAAATCTGTGAAGTTACCTTGATGAATCAGTAAAGAAAGACCTTATGGGTTCATCTTATTACAGGCTGCCAGCGTCTCGCTGGCGGTACGTTTAAAAGCAGCGGTTTCGAAAAAGTAAGCGAGCACGCCGCCCGGCGAGCCGCCGGAGCCAAAACGCGATAGTCGCTCGCTTACGCTCCGCTCTGTTTCAGTTATTCATACTTTACACCCGTGTGTCAGGCTTTTTGATAATTCAACATTGTCAAGAATCAACAATAGCAGACAACTGAAATAATTGTTTCAGTCTGAATGGCTGAGGGTATTGGTAAGAGTTCAGCGTTATGTTGGCAGGTGATTTCATAAATGTCAGATTCTCAATAAAAGATACTGATACAATTGCACCTTTACTGATAATCACTACCGTGTTTCACAGCTTCAGATAACAGCTGTATGATTATATTTTACAACATCGTCCGGATTCCGTCAATCACTTATGGAGAACATCTATGAAAAAACAGCTTTTTATAAAAAACGTAATTATACTGTCACTTTCCTCATTGATAATCCGAGCCATTGGAATGGCTTTCGGGGTCAGAGCTGCCTCAGTAATGGGAGCAGAAATGCTCGGAAGATATCGGCTTACGGTTAGTCTTTATACATTTTTTTTTCTGCTTGTCACTTCGGGACTTTCCGTTACCGCAACACGTCTTGCCGGAGACTTTCTTGCTGCCGGAGAATGTCGCAAAGCAAGTTATATTCGTGACAAAACCATATTGTTTGGCTTTCTATCAGGAACAATTCTGTGCGGCGGAATGATTTTACTTTCATTTTTTCTGCCAACGGGATTTTTAGGACAGGGATCTGTCGGTGCAGTCAGAATTCTAGCTTTATCACTGCCGTTTGCTGCCTTTTCGGCTGCTCTGAGAGGGTATTTTACTGCCAAGCGCTGCATTTTACGCACAGCTGCCGAACAGCTTCTTGAACAGCTTTCGGAAATAACAGTATTTTTTGCTGCATTTGATTATCTGGAACCCGCAGGAATCTCTCCGCTGCTTTGTGCAGCGCTTGCAACCACCTGCGCAGAAGTTATTTCATTTATTTATTGTATTATTCTATGGATTGCTGACAGGAGAACAACTGAACCGCCTGAAAAAGTAACGCAGCTATTTCGTCTTGCTTCACCTATTGCAGTTCCGTGTACAGCAAGCGCCGGTCTGAGAAGCGCCCTTTCTGCTGTAGAAAACAGTCTGATACCTGCGGGTCTTATGCTTTGTGGTGCTGATCAGGAAAATGCACTTGCCGAATACGGCATAATAAGCGGTATGGCTTTGCCGTGCGTGCTTTTTCCTTCTGTACTCATCATTCCTTTTTCACAGTTGATTGTTACGGAGCTTTCAAGAGAAAATGCTCTTGGTCATCACAAGAGCATTATGCGTATTTCCAAAAAGATGTTGAAAGTCACCATCGCTTATTCGCTCATAACAACATTGCCGTTTTTGTTTTTTCCGGAAATAATTGCCTCAGCTTTGGGTTTTCCGTCAAAAGCTGCTTTTTTTATACGTGTACTTGCCCCTTTGATTCCACTGTCATATCTGGACAGTGCCGTTGATGGTATGCTGAAAGGACTGGATTGTCAGAAAAGCTACTTCCATATCAACATGATTGAGTCAGTTTTGCGTGTTATCATGGCTTTGACGCTGATTCCTCTGTACGGTGCAGCGGGAGTAATTGTAATCATTCTCTTTGGAGAGCTGATTAATGTAACACTAAGCCTATGGAAATTACTTAGCGTGGTAAACAAATGTGATCTGAATTATTTAACTCCTGAATCATGCTGATTAAATTTAAGTTTTAGTTTTTTCAGAAAAGGGGTCTGGGGGATGACCCTTTGTTTTTAAACAAAGGGTTTCCCCCAGAGAAATGCAGGAAGATGCAGGAAAATGCGTTTCGGAGCTGATTTGACAAACAAAAAAAAGAGGTGTATAATGTTATTGCTAATTAACTACTAACAGGTGATGGAATGTCGGAATTAAGAGATAAAAATGGTTTGACTGAGAAGGAATTTCTTGCATTGTATAAACCGGGCGATTATGCCAGACCAAGCGTCGCTGTGGATATGGTGATCCTTACCGCAATGGAAACGGAAACTCAGAATTATCGCAAACTGCCGGAAAAAGAACTGAAAATACTCCTGATAAAAAGAGGAGGGCATCCGTATCTGGGGTTATGGGCACTTCCGGGAGGTTTTGTTGAGCCTCATGAAACAACGGAACAGGCTGCCGTAAGAGAATTACGCGAAGAAACAGGTATTGATGACATATATCTGGAACAGCTTTATAAATTCAGTGATCCTATGCGTGATCCGAGAATGTGGGT
>CACZPV010000299.1 GCA_902783065.1 uncultured Ruminococcus sp. | reverse complement strand
TAAACGAAGATAAGTTTGACCATTCAGGGATTCTTGAAAACTTTCTTGGCTTTTGTTCAAAATTTACTGAGTTGATAAATGTGGGTACCGGAAGCATGACAAAACTCCATACTCCCGGCAAATCCGCTGAGGAAGATCCCTTAATGAAGAATCTAAGCCGCTCTGTAACGGATATGTTGGGCAAAACTGTAAAGCATCTGAAATCAACGCTTTCAAAATATGTCGATATCAGCGCATACAGCTTGACAAAATTCATTCCCGAACTCTTGTTCTACATCAGATGGGCAGACTTCTGCAGCCGTGTAACCGAAGCAGGACTTCCTATGTCCAGACCGGAAATTCTCGATGAAATAAACTGTACGTTTAATTCTACAGAAATATATAACATAAACCTTACCCTGGGAATCTTAAAAGAGAAAAAACTTGATATTATTAAAAACGACTTTGAATTTACCACAGAACACGGTGTTTACATAATGACAGGACCAAACCGAGGCGGTAAAACGACATTTACACAAACAATCGGACTGCTTTTCCTGATGGCACAGCACGGAATATATGTCCCTGCAAAGCATATGGTACTATCACCGTGTGATAACATCTTCACACATTTCCCGGCAGACGAAAACATGACTGTCGATCTGGGACGTCTTGGTGAAGAATCCAAGAGGATAAATGAGATTTTCTCAAAAGCAACAAGTCAAAGCCTTTTGCTTTTTAATGAACCGCTTGCATCAACATCATTCAGCGAGGGATTGTATATTGCGAAGGACGTTTTACAAGCACTTTGCATATTGGGGGCACGAACTATTTTTAACACTCATATGCACGAACTTGCTATGAAGCCGGAGGTTATAAATTCTGTGAATGGACGGCTGAAAGCAGCATCACTGATTACAGGTATATACGAAGGACAGCGTACTTACAAGGTATTAGTTTCACCGCCGGAAGGTATCAGCTATGCCAGAGATATTGCTGAAAAATACGGTGTAACGCTTGATCAGCTGAAACAAACCATGCAGAATCCCTGCCACACATAATGCCCTTAGATTCATACCTGAATCCGTGAAACTTCGCCCCGAAAGTCAAAAAGTAGTCGTTTTCGACGCAAAAGCTGCGAAAATGACGTATTACAGCAGAGAAAAATGTAAAACTCATGATATCAAAAACCGCATGGGTAAAAGAATTTCAGACTTTTACAATCGACTGATAATAATTTACAGGAGGAAAAATCATGATAAAAGAAGAACTGGTTACGATGCGTTTGCCCTATTTTGAGGGAAAATACAAAACTGTGCGTGTATATATTCCGGCGCATAAGGAGGAAGAACGATTTCCCGTCATATATATGACTGATGGTCAAAATTTATTTGATTTCAATGCTGACAAAGGACAATTTGGATGCTGGTATACCCGTGAAGCAGTGCGGGCTGAACAGGAAACCAGCGGCAGAGCTGCAATAATTGTTGGTATCCATAACGATGAAGGTCCTCTGGAACGTGCAAACGATCTGACACCAAAAACGATAGGAAAATTAAATTATCCTGAGGATATGGACGAGCAAACAAAACAGATGGCAACAATGCTCAAACCCAGAGGCGAGTTATTTGCTGATTTTGTTATTAATACAGTTATGACCACAGTTGAAAAACAGTTTCCGGTCAAAACAGGCAGGGAAAATACATCATTCTGCGGCAGTTCGTCAGGCGGTCTGGCATCACTTTATTTTGCATTGAGCTTTCCGGATAAGTTTTGTGCGGCAGGTGTATTTTCACCAGTTCCATATTATCTTATATATGAAGCTAAGGATGTCGAAAACTGGATATATCAATGTGTAAAACAGCAAGAGGCTCTCCCCTATCTTTATATGTATGCAGGCGGTGCAGATGAAATGGAAAAAGCATTTTGTCAAGGTACAGAACATACGTGGCAGCTGCTAAAGGAATGTTATCCAAGCGGGCTGCTGAACAAGGTTATCAAACCGGAACAGCGTCATCATGAGTCTGCATGGGAAATTGTATTCAGGGATTTTCTTCATATTTTTTGTAATTCTGAAAAATATATCAAATCAGAGGAATAAAAACAAAAGACCGCTATACAGAAAGCAAATGTCCGGTGCGTTTCTTTTGCCCATTATCCCCCACCCCCTTCTCATTTGGAAGGGGGTTTTTGTAGACGGCTTCTGGCGTGCTGCGTACACCCGAAGATGAACCTGTAAGGACTTTCCTTATTATAATTCATCAAGTCAACTTCACGTATTCAGGTAATAAGAACAAAACTGCCGACAGAGTATCATAACCTAAAATGATATGAATACTCTGTCGGCTTTCATTTACCTTAAGCTTAATCCGTGAAACTCTGTATTGAAAATTCATTGGCAAAACTCCCCGTGAAGAAAATCACGGGGAGTAATCCTTAAAAATTAATTTGCCTGTTATTTTTCCCTGCCGAGAAGCTTGTCTACGGATACCTCAAGTATATCAGCAAGGGCAACAAGCTCTATATCTGTTACATACCTGATCTGACCTTCAAGCTTAGACAGACCGGAAGCATTCATGTCAACACCTCTGACCTGAAGCTGTGCAAGAAGTTCCTTTTGTTTCATGCCTTTTCTTTTGCGGATCTCCTCCACCCTAGTGCCAATAAGGTTTCGGTTACCGAGTGCTTGCTTTCGCAATCTCATGGATTACACCTCACTAATAAAATTATCACCATATAAGATTATAAAATAACAAAAAAAAAATAACAATTGCTATTATGCTAAAATATAAATGTTGAAAGTTATACAAAATACAAACAACTACTTGTTTTTTCAACAAAATATTATGTTGAAACTTGTTTATATTTGAAACAATACTGTATAATTTGTATAAATATAATAATATTTTCTCCACAAATAACTTATTATTCATTATTTTACAGTTTAAAAGCTATGAATTATTTATGAACATACTGTAAATTTTTTAACTCAATAATCAATTTTATTATTTAGAATTTTTAAAAAGAAAAAAGCGAAAAAACTATGTTTTTCACGGAATTTTAAATAAAACTATTGACAAACCGCCGTTGTTATTATATAATTGATAATATCACATAGATACTTACTAAGGAGGTTACACTATGAAAAAACTTGATAATTTTGATGTGATTGCAAATGATATTTTTAATGCATATGAATGTATATATGCAAAAAAAACAGCTGTCATTAAACCGGAAGACTTTAAAAAGACAGTCCATGTGGCAGTGGACATGATAAATGGTTTTGTAAAGGACGGTGCGCTGTCAAGCAGCGAAGTTTTTGCTATTAATGACGATGTTGCTGTTTTTTCTGCCAGATGTAAAAATGCCGGCATAATAAACTATGCACTATGTGACTGTCATCCGGAAGAATGTTCGGAATTTCTGACCTATCCTGTTCATTGCGTCAGCGGTACGGAAGAAAGTGAATTAACGGATGAACTTAAAAAAGCAGCTTCATTCAAAATTTTTCCAAAGCTTTCTGTCAATGGATGGCTGGAGCCTGAATTTCACGATGACATAATTGAAAACGGATATGATATCTTCATTATAAGCGGCGACTGTACAGATATGTGTGTGCTTCAGCTTGCATTATCACTGAAAAGCGGTCTTAACAGGATTAACCATCCGAGCAGAGTAATTATTCCTACAGATCTTGTTGCGACATGTTCGCTGCCAGCAAGACGTCCGGAATCGGGAGAACTTGCTGCATTGATTGTGATGCAGAGTAATGGTATTGAAATTGTCAGAAATATTGAATTTTAAATTAAACCTGAAGCCGTGAAACTCGTTATTGTCGAACAGTAAGAATAAAAGCGAGGGTTTGTACCGCCTCGAAAAGTCAAAAACAGTCGTTTTCGACGCAAAAGCTGCGAAAATGACAGATTATAGCCGAGAAATATTGTAAAACACATGATATCAAAAATCGCAGGCGCAAAGAAATTTCAAACTTTTATAACCGACAAAAAATATAAATTAGAAAGGAGAATCACAGTATGTCATACGATAAGATTAATTTGACAACCTTAACAGATTTTTATGAACTGACCATGGCAGGTGGATATTTTGAAGAAGGGATGAAGGATATAATCGCAACATTTGATATGTTTTATCGCCGTAATCCGGATCAGGGAGGTTTTGCTGTAATGGCTGGACTGGAGCAGGTGATTAATTATTTGCAGAATCTTAAATTTACTAATGAGGATATAGCCTTTCTTCAATCAAAAGGAATATTCAGCGAGGAATTTCTGAATTATCTCAGAGAATTTAAATTTACCTGCGATGTATGGGCAGTTGAAGAAGGAACTCCTATTTTTCCGGGCGAACCTATCGTTACAGTCAGAGGACCAATTATTCAGGCTCAGCTTGTTGAAACAATGATATTGCTTACTATTAATCATCAAAGTCTGATTGCCACCAAAGCCAGCCGTATTGTAAGGGCAGCAGGCGGAAAAGCAATAATGGAGTTCGGCTCCAGACGTGCACATAGTTATGACGGCGCTGTATATGGTGCAAGAGCAGCTTATATTGGTGGTGTTGCCGGTACAGCCTGTACTATTTCTGACAGAGATTTCGGTATTCCGGCTCTCGGAACAATGGCACATAGCTGGATGCAATCTTTTGACAGTGAATATGAAGCTTTCTGTGCATATGCAAGACGCTATCCCAATAGCTGTACCTTGCTTGTTGACACATATAATGTAATCAAATCAGGCATACCAAATTCCATTAAAGCATTTAATGAAGCATTAAAGCCACTGGGATGCCGTCCGAAAGGAATCCGTATTGACAGCGGTGATATTACCTATCTTTCAAAGAAAGCAAGAAAGATGCTTGACGAAGCAGGATATCCTGATTGCCAGATATGTGCATCCAATTCTCTTGATGAATATATTATTAAGGATATGCTGCGTCAGGGAGCGCCAATCGACAGCTTTGGGGTTGGAGAAAGACTGATAACTGCAAGCAGTGAACCGGTTTTTGGCGGTGTTTACAAAGTTGTTTCGATTAACAAAAACGGTGTGGAAATCCCGAAAATTAAAATCAGTGAAAATGTTGCAAAAATCACCAATCCATGTTTTAAGGATTTATACAGACTTTATGACAGAGAAAGCGGAAAAGCAATGGCAGATGTCATTACCTTATTTGATGAAGAAATCGATGATACAAAACCATATATGATTTTTGACCCTGAACACACATGGAAGAAAAAGACGCTTGAAAATTTCCAGGCTGTCAGACTTAGAAAAAAAATCTTTGAAAACGGTAAACTCATTTACAACTGTCCAACTATTAAAGAAATCCGCCAAAGATATGTAAATCAGCTCGAAACACTTTGGGATGAAATACGACGCTTTGAAAATCCACATACTTACTATGTTGACCTTTCGCTTCCACTCTGGGAAACCAAGAACAAGCTGCTGAATAATAGCTAAACACTTAACCCTCCTTAAAAACACAAGCCGCCGAAGCC
>CACZPV010000298.1 GCA_902783065.1 uncultured Ruminococcus sp. | reverse complement strand
TATAAGTGACAGCAATGTAGCACCGATCTATGCAGGTGTTGTTGAAGATTCTCTTAAAAGCGCAGACGTGATTATTCTCGGTACTTTTCCGGAGACTGCTGTTCAATTTGTAAAAGAACATGCGCAGCAGATACCTCATAACTGCATTGTCATTGACAGCGCAGGAATTAAATCGGACATTTGTCCGGAATTGGTTGCTTTGTCAAAACAATATGGATTTAATTTTGTGGGCTGCCACCCGATGGCTAGAAAAGAGAAAAACGGATTTGCAGCATCTGATGCAGAACTATTCAAGGGAGCAAGCTGTATTATAATTCCGTGTGAAGCTGACAGAAATGCCGTCAGCATTATCAGCAAATTGATGCTGGATATTGGTTTTGGACAAATTATGTACTCTACGCCTGAGGAACATGATCGGATGATAGCATTTACTTCGCAGCTTCCGCATGTGATTGCCTGTTCGTATGTGATGAGTCCTGTGTGCAAAAAACATAAGGGTTTTTCTGCCGGAAGCTATCGCGATGTTTCAAGAGTAGCAAATATAAATGAAAAATTATGGGCTGAATTATTCATTAAAAATAAATCTCCTCTGATAGAAGAAATTAGCTTACTGACAGAAAATCTTAATCTTATCAAAAATGCAATTGAAGGCGGTGATCGGGAACAGCTGGAACAGCTGCTGGCGAGAAGCCGTCATGTAAAGGAGGAACTCGGCGAATGAAAACAATAGAAGTAAATACAGGACGTCCCTATAATATTTATATTGAACACGGGATTATTAAAAATGCCGGCAAGTACGTCAGAAGTGTTTCCAAAGCAATTAGAGCGGTAATTATAAGTGACAGCAATGTAGCACCGATCTATGCAGGTGTTGTTGAAGATTCTCTTAACGAAAATGGATTTGAAACATCCTTGTTTGTGTTTGAAGCCGGAGAAGAAAGAAAACGGCTTTCGACAATTGAAAAAATGTACAGCTGTTTTTTTGAACATAATATCACAAGAACAGATATAATTGTTGCACTGGGAGGCGGTGTGACCGGAGATATGGCGGGGTTCGCTGCGGCAAGCTATCTGAGAGGAATAGATTTTGTGCAGATACCTACAAGTCTTCTTTCACAGGTGGATTCGTCTGTGGGAGGAAAAACGGGAGTAGATCTTCAAACCGGTAAAAATCTGGTCGGAGCTTTCTGGCAGCCTAAAGTTGTTTTGATTGATCCGGATACGCTGAATACTCTCCCTTCAAAATTTTTTAATGATGGTATGGGTGAGGTGATTAAATACGGATGTATCCGCAGCAGCAGCCTGTTTGACAGGCTTGAAAAGGAAAATGCAAAGGAAATAGTGGATGATATAATATATGAATCTGTCTCCATAAAAAGAGATGTTGTAGAGCAGGACGAACGTGATACCGGTGAACGTGCTGTTCTGAATTTCGGGCACACGTTTGGTCATGCCCTTGAAAAGCTTTATAACTATTCCGGCATTACTCACGGAGAAGCAGTGGCGCTCGGAGCGCTGATTCTCACAAGAATTACCGAGAAAAAAGGTATTACCGAGCAGGGAGCAAGCGAAAGGATCTATGCACTGCTGAAAAAGTATAATATGCCTACTGAAACAGAATTTTCTCTCAGAGATATTGTTGCTGCAACAAGAGGTGATAAAAAAAGCAGCGGAAATGGTCTTAACTTCATTTTTCTCAGCCGTATAGGTGTTTGCTTTATCAATAAAATCAGTTTTGATAAAATGAAAGATTTTTTTGAGTGTTAACATTGACCTGAATCCGTGAAATTCTATAATGATGAACAGTAAAAAGTAGTTATAATGCGAAGTTTTATTCGTTATTTTTCATTCAGGAAATCACCTGACAGGTGCGCTTCTTTTATCCATTTTCCCACAGCACGGATAAGATGAAACCGGAAGGTCTTTTCTTTTATAATTCATCAAGTTGATTTCACGGGTTCAGGATTAATTTTTTTCAAAGTTTTTTAAAAAAACACTTGCATTTTCGAAAATAATATGTTATACTAATGAAGTCGTCAGAGAGATGACAAAGATTGGAAATGGGAGCATAGCTCAGCTGGGAGAGCATCTGCCTTACAAGCAGAGGGTCATAGGTTCGAGCCCTATTGTTCCCACCATAATCCCCTCGCATCAGCGAGGGGATTTTTTTGCACCAATGTATTTTTTGCCGCCCTGTGACAAACAGGGCGGCAAAAAACAATTATACTATCCTTCAGTTATTTCTTTGTTTTTCTTGTTTTGTTTTTTTATCTTCTTATCCTTCTTTTTGATACCGAGAATAATCCATCTGATTACCGGAATACGGCTGAAAAGCTCATACATTCCGACTGAGCCTGCAATAGTAATAATGCCGGTCAGCAGATATATCAGGAATGTCGGGATAGGCGCGAAATAGTATAAATAATATGCGGAAATGCTTATTGCTACATAATGCAGAGTGTATATACCCCAGCTTATTCTGCTCATATAACGGGTAAATTTATTTTCTTTGTCAAAAAATCTTTTTCCGCATCCAATTACAGCTATCACAGCTGTCCATGCGTAAACATTGGTAAATACTGTACGAAGAACAGACAAATCGGTACAGTTCTGACCAAAATAGAAAATAGTGTAAGACACGCCCAGCGCAGCTGCGGCAATACCAAGCGGAATTGCCAGTTTAGTCAGGTCATCCTGAATCCTGTCTGCCGAGAGAAAGAAATAGCCGATGAGAAAAGCCATAAAATAAACACCGAAACGATAAACCTCCAAAAGCGGAGCATTCAGTATTTGTGAACTGCCTAAAATCAAGAGGTAGCCCGCTGCTATGACAAGGACAGTATTGGTTTTGGAAGAAAGAGAATAAAGCTTATCATTTTTATCAATTTTTCTTATCATTACGATAAGCAGTGAAAAAAGCCATAGTAAATGAATAAACCAAAGCGGTCCTATGCCGAATGAAACGGAAAGAACATATTTTGTGATAATCTGTGCAGCGGCCGGAGTATCCTTTGGAATAGAATCAAACCCACCGGCGGCAAGAACATTAAAATATCCTTGTAACCATTGAAATAACAGTATTCCGAGTGTTGACGGTACCAGAAGCTTTGTTGTTCTGCTGCTTATAAACTCCTTATGGCTGTATTTATCAAGGGCATATCGTGTGCTGATGCCTGACACAACATAAAGAAGTATCATAAACCATGGATAAACAAGAGGCATAAAGGCATCCTGATACTGTACCCTGTTGAAGTAACCCATACTTCCGAATACCCTGGAACTGTTAAAAATAGTGATTACGTGGTATAGCACAACGGTCATTACCGTTGTCCACCGTACGTTGTCGATCCAATGTTTACGCATTTTCACTCTCTCCTTCATCAAAAATTCTGGCAGCAAGATGTGTAAGACTGCTCTGCGGCGGCACAAACCATCGATTTTTTTCAATCGGCGATTTATCCTGATCAGCTGATTGTAAAATTCAAAAAGCTTTCTTTATACGGTTAAAAGCTGTTTGAGTTTACTGTTTTTCTCCGCTATAATCCGTCATTTTACAATTTGCTGTTTATTCTGATTTGTATAAAAAGTATGATTTCTATGAATAAATTGTACGATAATATCGGCATATTGTCAAGACACTTCCGGATGAAATTCAAGGGGCGGCAGCGGTGCATAACATGGGTGGTGAACGAGAAAAACCGAATTCAGGGTACAGCAGGGTAAGAAAATGATATTGAGAATTATCATTTTTAG
This sequence comes from uncultured Ruminococcus sp., assembly GCA_902783065.1. Lineage (GTDB taxonomy): Bacteria > Bacillota > Clostridia > Oscillospirales > Acutalibacteraceae > UBA1213. Next base: position 1,081 of record CACZPV010000298.1, on the reverse strand, counting down.
TGTTATAATCAGGGTATATTTTTTTGTTGACAGGGAGTAATATTATGTCAGGTATTATCGGACAGCGGATTAAGGAATTAAGAAGTAAAAGAGGACTTACACAAGAAGAACTTGGACGTGAAATAGGAATTACCGCTCAGGGTATTTCAAAATGGGAAAGGGGAAATTCTCCGGATGCTGAGCTGCTTCCGAGAATTGCAGAAGCTCTTGGCGTTTCAGTGAATGTATTGTTCAATGAGGACATCAATGAAAAAATTGACAGTCTTATTACAAAAGAGCTGAGTTCGCTGCCGCAGGATGAAGCTTTCAGCAGGGCGTTTGAACTGTGTTGGTCGATTGAAATGGGACTGACGGGTAAAAATTCAATCAAGGAAAAATTCACGTCCGAAATTCTTGATACAATTTACGATGAATACGGACACGAATTTTTCTCTATGCTTTTATATGATGCCGGTCTGACAGGGGCAAGACTGTCCAGCAATGGAAGATATTTTTTCTTTATGCCTGAGCCTGCGGATGGATTCGGACAATTTCTTTCCGATAACGAAAAAGCCGCCGAAACATTTTCTGTACTTTCTGATATTAATATTCTGAATATTATCACATATATGTACAGCCGGAAAAATACACCGGTTTCGTTATCGATTATTGCCAAAAAAGCCAATCTGGACGAAACTGAGACTGAAGATGCAATGGAACGACTTTGCAGAATTAATCTTGCACAATGCACAGAAGTTGAAACTGAAAACGGAATAATCAAAACATATACTTATTCGATGGAATGTAGTCTGATTCCTCTGCTGACATATGCAAAAGAAATCAGATCAGAAAAACCGCTGAATTTTGTTACACTGTTCGGACGGACAAAACCATTGTTTTGAGATATTAGTATTACGTTATTGTAAAATTAAGCACAGTATAGGAAGAATATTTCGCCTATACTGTGCTTATCTTAATGTTGTTTGATTTAAAAATTATTTTGCTGTCAGAGAAAACTCTTTGACAGATGCTTTTCCGGTGCTGTCCTTAACATAGGTTTTGATTGTAAACGTACCAGCCGAGCCGGGTTTGAAGGTTCCTG
>CACZPV010000297.1 GCA_902783065.1 uncultured Ruminococcus sp. | reverse complement strand
TAAACAATATGGCAAGAACTATTTTATTTGCAATTTTTTATCCGATTGTCTTGTTGAGAAGTCGGCATTATAAACAGTTTCAAATTACTTGATTATTGAGCAGACACTAAATAATCAGTTGTTTCGGTATCTGGTTGTTACTTGCGAACTCAGATCTACAAGAGCAGTATAGTTTTCTTCATATTGTTCCATAATATGTTTGTTATCCTGCTTATACAGGGAATCGTTTCCGGTGTTCATTGCAGCACTTACCAGACTTTTCAGTTCCTTTGTATATGCGAGAGCGCTTTTGGCATTTTTTTTGATATCATCATTCAGATCATCATATTTTGAGGGGGATTCAAGTTTGATCAGATCGGAATAGATGTTGTCAAGCTGATCGAGTGTTTCCATGTTTTTTGTGGCATCGTCAATGCTTCTTGCATCCAGCTTTTTCTGCTGTTCTTTTAATTTTCTCGTCAAATTGACTGCCTGAAGCATATCCTGCCTTACGCTGTCAACATACTCTGCCGTTCCAGGAGCATCTATATTACAGGCAGTAAGTGTTAATGCCATTACTGCCGTTAATAATACGGAAACTATAGCAGCAAATCCTTTTGAATTAAAATTCCTCATTTTTCTCTCCCGTATAAGAATTAAAGTCCGTAGTCGCTTAGATCAATACTTCCGTTTTGAGTATAAATCTGTTCAAAAAGCTTGGCAGCCCTGCCTTTGTAATAATTCATCATAGCGGTTTCAGCAGCAATAAGACCTTCTGTACCGCCCTGCTGTGCTTCTTCTTGAAAACTGTTTTTAATTTCAGACAGACCCTGTGTCCATTTGTTTTGTGATTCTATCAGTTTTTCGCTGTTGCTTCCTTCCAGAGATTCGCTAAGTGCCTGATAAGCTTTGTCAACCATTTCTTTCCATTTTGCTGCATAAGTATCAGTAATATTCATCATTTCTTTTGTAGTCGCAGCATTTTTCAGATCTTCATCATATGCCTTGTCCAGTGCGTTGTCCTTGAAGATTTCGTTGAATTTCTCATTATCTGTAAATGTAACAGCTGTGTGGTAATCCTCTACGAATTGTTCATCGTCAAACTCATAGCCTTCGTTGCTTGCCTGTGCTGCTTCGGATTCGTCCATGCTGGCAAAAGAACTTTCGGTGCTGCTTTCATCCATGCTGCTTTCTTCTTTGGATTCCCCACTGCTTTCATATTCAGATTCTTCTTCATTGCTGCTTTCGTCTATGCTTTTTTCCGCAGACGATTCTGCGGCAGATGAAGCCGCTTCTTCACGGCTGGCTGAGGAACTTTCTTCATCATCTGACAAGCTTGATTCTATAATACTTGCGGTATTGTTTTCTTTTGTTTCTTCATTGCTGTTATTCTGGGCAAAGAGGCTACAGCCGCCAGTCATACATGCCGATAGAGTGATTGCAGTAAGAACGGCAGCGAATTTAATATGTTTTTTCATTAATAACATCCTTTCATTTGCACGAAATATAAAGCATAGGATAACACTGCACCAAACGGATTTCAAGTTAAACAAGAGATTTGTTTATAATTGAATTATCAAAAGGAAAGTTCAATAGAATCAGTGTATCCTTATTTTTTACTCTTTACAGTATTATAGCACCTTGTAAACTGCCATGCAAGATAAATCTTAAAAAACCTGCCGCCGGAGCCGTGACGTACTTCCCCAGACCCCTTTCCTAAAAAAACTGAACTTTGATCTTTGATAATTCAAATTTATAATGAATCAGTAATAGCAGACGACTGGAATAATGTTGAAACATATTCAGCTGCGGATATTGATAAGGGTTCAGCGTCTGAATGTTAAATTTTTTTCGTTCACTACAGGTATTATACACCGATGTCAACTAAAATTTTATTATGTTTTACTTACTGATCGTACTACAATAAAATGCTCAGCACAAGCATTTCACGTATTTTTTCATAAATATCCTCAAAATCAGTAATTGGCAGAGGATTTTTTCCTGATCCTACTTCTATGGTAAAACCGGGTTTTTTAAGTGACTGACAGAACCAGTCCTTAAAACCTCCTCCCACTGCCAGACCTTCCGGATGGCTGAGCCTATATCCGCTCACTCTGGAAAGAGCTTCAGCCTGCTTGAATGCCTGATCGATGTTGTCATCACTGCTTCCCCAATAGATTTCTTCACC
>CACZPV010000296.1 GCA_902783065.1 uncultured Ruminococcus sp. | reverse complement strand
CTGGTTGTTCATAACCTGTCCGCCGCAGTTACGGCAGAACTTTTTAGCAGGCATATATTGTGAATTATCCTGCTGTGCTGCACTCTGGAACTGCTGAGCAGTTGTCTGCTGTGAAACAGGAACTGATGCTCCGGCTGCCGAAGCTTCTACCTGATCATCATCATTGAATTTAGCACCACATTCCTGACAGAAAGCCATGCCCACCTGTCTTACCGCACCACAGCTCTCGCAAAATGCTTTTCCGACTCCTTTTTTTGTTCCGCACATCTGGCAGCAAACATGAGAATCCTCTATAGCTGCACCGCAAGCCTTACAATACATAATCATATTCCTCCATCATTATTCATAATTTCATCGTACATCATAGGGCATATCTCATATTATTTTCTATCATCCGTTACAATAAACTCTGATTTCATAATCAGGAGTTGCCCACACTTCGATTATACGACAATTTATCATTTCAGTCAAGAGAACATGAATCAATTAATATAAAAAATTTAAAATTTCACGATTTAACCATTTGAGCATCCATTATTCGCCAATATTTGTCAATTATTTACCGAGTTCCTCTGCCCTTTTTGTACAAGCACTCATTGCATCATAAATTGCCTGTTCTACATTTCTTTCTCTGAGTACGTTCATTGCCTCTATCGTTGTTCCTCCCTTGGAGCATACCTTCTGTATCAGCTGATCCGGTGTATCGCCGCTTGAACGTAACATTTCCGCAGATCCCTCAAATGTTTTGCATACCAGTCGAAGTGCTGTCTGCTCATCAATTCCTACAGATTTTGCATAATCTGTCATTGCCTTTGCAAAAAGATAAATATATGCCGGGCTGCTTCCATTAACAGCTATTACCGCATTCATCTGTGACTCATCCAAAATCTCTACATCTCCCGAAAGTGCAAACATATCATATACCTTCCGGAAATCTTCATCAGAGATATTTTCACTGCGGCACATTGCTGTAGCACCTTTTCCGAGCAGTAAAGGAGTATTAGGCATAACTCTTACAGCCGGAATATTCCGTTCCAGTCCCCTTCTGACATAATCAATCGAAATTCCTGCTGCAATTGTAACAAATACCTTATAATCATTTGCAGCTGTCTTAACTTCTGACAATACTTCATCATAATTCTGAGGCTTTACTGCAAGAACAATAATATCTGACTTTTTCGTCAGTTCTGCGCAGGAAGAAACCGCATTGACTCCCTTTTTCTTCATCAGTTCTGTTTTTGCACTATCAAGATCAAAAACAAAAATATTTTCAGGTTTTTCTGCTTTTTTTATCAGAATACCGTTAATTATTGCCGTTGCCATGTTACCGGCACCAATGAATCCGATTTTCTTTTCACTCATTTTAAACACCTCGAAAAATATATTCCGTCTATTATAACGGAGTAGAATATTATTAACACTGAAACAGAGAGCAGCAAACAAATTGCCGCTCTCTAATTCAAATCAGAATGATAAACAATACGGACTCGGGAATCCATATTTATTGGAACGTCCGTCAGATACATAATCACCGTACAGGAACATTTCTGCTTCGTCCACCCTTCTGTAAAGGAGTCCGTAATAGCATACACCGCCTGCATGGTGGTACGCAAGAAGCTCTTTGATCAACGCATTTTTATTGACATAATTTAAATCTCTGCCAGTTGTACTACCGGTATGCAGTGTCAGATATGTTCCGCTGCAATAACCGGTTTTACCGCTTGCTGTCCTTACTTTATACCAAACACTATTATACTTTTGTGTGCTTAACAATGTAACTGTTTCTCCCTCATCCAAAACCTCAAGAGATTTGGAATTGGTAGTATAGCTTTCTCTAAGATTCAGACCCCAACTCGTATTTACGGTAGCTGTTACCTGACTGCTGTTGGAAACCGTACCGTATGAATTAAGAAGAATCGATTTCAGATCGGAAGAACTTGTCCAGCCTGTTCCCAGATTATATGAGAACGAAACCAATGCATCAAACTGCTGCTGATTGAATCTTACATTATTGGACACAAGCATATCATTAACTTTTCTCGCATAAACCTCTTTATTTACCGCAGATACCAGAAGTGCATATCCCTCGTTCCTTGTAAGTCCATTGTAGAAAGTATCGCCCTCCCACACAACATATCCATGAGCCAATGTAGGAATATTATTTGCAAGAACATCATAGGTTACGTAGGAAACAAAACCTTCTTTTTCTCCGATAAACCTGATAATATCATCACTTGCACGCAGTCTTTCAACAGCTGTTGTCTTTTTGTCTGCCTTTGCAGCAACATAAATATCAGCCTTTCCATCGCTGCATGTCAGCCATTGTGAGCTACCGGAAGTTTTTGAATAAGCTGAATATTCAAATGTACCGGCCTGTGTTGCTCTATAAGTACCAGTCCATACATAAGTATCGCCGTCTGCTACCTTTTTCGTAGCATAAACAACAACATTTTTTCCATTGACATCGATATCGAAACGAACATTGGTACGCTTCTTATCTGTAATGGCAATCAGACTTACGTTTGAATTTTTGGTAGCCGAGTTAGGAGAAGAATATGTAAATCTGATCGGATATGCGTCATAAACTGTTACAACACAAACAGCTCTGTTACCTGATGCATCAGTATAAGTGATCGCTGCCTTACCCGGATTTTTAGCAAGAATAAATCCATCGTAAACCGTTGCAATATTCGTATCACTGCTGTTCCACCAGCATTTTGAAGAAGAATAACCTTTAATGTACAAGGTCTTTCCTGCTGTAACATCGCCGCTGTATCTTGAAAGACTAACACCATTAGAAGAAACACCCGTAACCGTTACCCTACAGGTTGCTTTAACCGATCCGGAAGAATCAGATGCTGTAATAGTTGCAGTACCCGGAGCAATACCGCTGACTACACCACCCCTGACAGACGCAACATTTGTATTAGACGAAGTCCATTTTACTGCCGAATTATCTGAAAGTGAAGCTTTCAGCGTAACACCGGCGCCTTGTCTTACAGTAGCAGACGAGG
>CACZPV010000295.1 GCA_902783065.1 uncultured Ruminococcus sp. | reverse complement strand
TACTCGGCAGAGTATTCAGCGGAGCAGGCGATCCTATTGACGGATTCGGAGCTGTTTATCCCGAAAAAAGAGCTAATATCAATGGTACACCGATGAACCCTGTTTCCCGTATTTATCCGAGAAACTATATCAATACCGGAATTTCTACGATTGATACACTGACAACTCTTATTCGCGGTCAGAAATTACCTATATTTTCCGGTTCCGGTATGAAGCATAATGAGCTTGCTGTACAAATTGTAAGACAGGCAAAGATTTCTGATACAGAAGATAACAATTTCTGCGTTGTTTTTGCGGCAATGGGTGTAAAAAATGACGTTGCGGATTACTTCCGCAGAAGTTTTGATGAAAGCGGCGTTTTGTCAAGAGTTGTAATGTTCCTTAATCTGGCAAACGATCCTATTATAGAGCGTACACTGACTCCCAGATGTGCGCTGACAGCAGCAGAGTATCTTGCATTTGAACTCAATATGCACGTACTTGTTATTATGACGGATATGACCTCTTATGCAGAAGCATTGCGTGAGTTCTCATCATCAAAGGGGGAAATTCCCGGCAGAAAGGGTTTTCCGGGTTATTTGTATTCCGATCTTGCTTCTCTTTACGAAAGAGCCGGAATGGTTAAGGGAAGTACCGGTTCGGTAACACAGATTCCGATTCTTACCATGCCTAACGATGATATTACTCACCCTGTACCTGATCTTACCGGATATATTACTGAGGGTCAGATTGTTCTTGACAGACAGCTTGAAGGTCAGGGCTTGTATCCGCCAGTATCTGTATTGCCGTCACTGTCACGTCTGATGAAAGATGGTATCGGCGAAGGATATACCAGAAGCGACCATCAGCCCCTTGCCAATCAGCTGTTTGCAGCATATGCCAGAGTGCAGGATGCAAGATCGCTGGCAAGTGTTATCGGTGAAGAAGAATTGGCTCCGAATGATAAGAAATATATGCAGTTTGGCAAGCTGTTTGAGCAGTATTTTGTGAATCAGGGATATACCGAAAACCGTACAGTTGAACAAAGTATTGATCTTGGCTGGAAGCTGCTTTCCACATTGCCGAGAACGGAACTTGACCGTGTGGATGACGCACTTCTTGACGAGCATTATATCAGTGATCCGGAACTTATTACATTTGATGATTTTGGCAGGACAACCGAAGAAAAAGACGAAGAAGAAGATTGATCTTGCGGAGGTGTCATAAATGGCAGTACAGGCAGTACCTACCAAAGGTAACCTGATGGCGTATAAAAAATCACTTACCCTCGCAAAAACAGGCTATGAGCTTCTTGATAAAAAACGTAATATACTTGTTCGTGAAATGATGACGCTTATTGACAGAGCAGCAGAAATTCAGGATAAGATCGATGCTACTTACAGTAAAGCCTATCTTGCACTGCAAAAAGCAAATATCCGGATGGGATATATTGACGATATTGCTAAGTCGGTTCCGGAGGAAGATTCTCTTAAGCTGACTTACAGAAGTGTTATGGGTGTGGAAATTCCTATCGTTACGATAGATAAGGACGAAAGCCCGGCACTTGTTTACGGACTGCAGATGACCGACCCGGTTATTGACGAGGCCTATTCCTGTTTCAGAGAAGTAAAGCGGCTGACGGCAGACCTTGCGGAGGTTGAAAACAGCGTTTACCGTTTGGCAGATTCTATTAAGAAAACGCAGAAAAGGGCAAATGCACTCAAAAATATAATGATTCCTCGTTTTGAGGAGGGTGTTAAGTTTATTACCGAAGCGCTGGATGAAAAGGACAGAGAAGAATTTTCTCGCCTTAAAGTCATTAAGGCGCAGAAAGCAAAGAAAAACAGTTAACTGTATATGATGATTCGCCGTATCGTGGAAAGCTCCTTTCCCGGACGGCGGATTTTTTAATATTGTTTTGTAATAATAGTCAAAAAAACATGTAAGCACTTGTAATAATATACCAAAAAAAAAGTATATAAGAATATTTATTGTAATAATTGTTGCTTTGTTATATAATTATGTTATGAAAGTATTTATAATGCTATTTCAAAGAAAACTATATACAATAAATTGTAGTTTCATACTTCTGTATTTCTGATAAATGTCGGATTTGTTTTTATTGGAATAATGCGAATTATGTAAACTGCCTATGTTAAAATTGAAATAGTGTTAGGTTTGTTGTGACAATTACTCTATCAATATTACCAGAAGGATGTGTTGAATTATGAGACTAAGAAAAATATTAACCGTTTTGTTAATTGCAGCAGCATTTTCCACGGCGTCATTTACTATGACGGCATATGCCACCGGCGAACCGGAGCCTGTTTCAATAGTTGTAGCAGTATACGGTCCGGACGGAGCAGATGATATCAAGTCATGCACCATTTTTGAAGATCTTACTATCAACGGAACGGTATCTATAGGCGTTCCTCTTGACCTTGACGGCTATAAGGTTGTTATAAACGGAAATGTGGTGCAGACAAGCAATATCAATATCGGCAGCGGCGAATTGATAGTAAACGGTAATTTCACCCAGTCAGGAGGATCCATTACTTTTGATGAGGGCGGAAAATTAACTGTTGACGGAAACTTTAACCAGATGGCGACGGTTTCTGTTGATCAGGGCGAAATGAATGTAAGCGGAGAGTATTACCAAACAAACGGCAAACTTACTATCGGCAGCGGTAAACTTACTGTACAGAGCGATTACAACAACAGATGCAGACATTATGATGAAGACGGAAGTATATATTATACAGGGTCATACGGAACTCTGAATATGACAGATGATGACGGTTATCTTTGTGTTGGCGGAGATATGTATTTCGACAGCACAGGTAATAATGCGTCGGGTTCCAACTATTTAACTGCCGG
>CACZPV010000294.1 GCA_902783065.1 uncultured Ruminococcus sp. | reverse complement strand
TGAAAGAAATCGAAAAAATGTAATGACAGGTAAATTTTCTTTTTTACTGTCTGCTGTCAGCGGACGGTAAAAAAGAAAATTCTTATAAGAAACGAAAATCAACAGATTGCTCCAATCTCGGAAAGGAAAGCAAAAATTGAAGAAATTTGCCGATATTTTTAAAAATTACATTGATATTAAAAAGCTTCCGTCATCAATTAACAATAGCATTGTTACCAAGACTGCCGTCAATACAAACAGCAGAATTATGAACATAGATGCACAGTGTTCCGAGGTAATTGACAGAGAAGATATTTTTAATGCGGAAAGTATGATCAGAAACAGTGTGCTGGGGCTTTATGGATGCAGCTATTATCCTCATTATGACAGTACATTGTTTGATCTTTCCTATTATCCGGAGCTTGTTAAAGAATTGAAAAGAAGAAATGCTTCATTAAACGGTACATTGAATGATTCTACAGCAGAAATAAAAGATAAAGAGCTTCTGATTGACCTGAAACACGGCGGAAAAGATTTTCTGATACAGCAAAGATTTGATAAAAATTTGTCAGAACTGATCAAAAGTGAATTTGGACTGAATTTTGAGGTTAAATTAAGAGGCATAACTAAAATTGACAGCGAAAGTGATGCCTATATTGAAAAACAGCGTCAGACTGAAGAAAAAGTAATACGGGAAACACAGATGGCACAGATGGAACAGTATGAAAGCATGATGAATACAGCTAATGAGAGAAAAAGTTCCTTTGACAAAAAATCTGTTAAATCGGTTGTCCCGGCATCTTCTGCTGAAATTGAATTAAGAGATAAGGAGCACCTCGTGCCAACATATATTCCGGAAAGCGCTAACCCTGTCTACGGTGCGCCGATTCATGGAGATGTATTGCCGCTGAATATGCTGACACAGGAATCGGGAAGAGTAATAATCTGGGGTAAAATCTTTGGTATTGAATCCAAGGATACCAAGGATAACAGAAAAAAAATTATAACCATAAGTATTACCGATTTCCATGGTTCGGCTAATATAAAAATCATAGATACCAATGAGAAATGTGCTCCGATTCTGGAATTAAAAAAGGGAATGTGTATTCTCGTCCGTGGTGAGGCGCAGTATGACAGTTTTGACCGTGATGTTAATGTTATGACAAGAGCAGTCAGTGTTGTTGCTGTGCCAAAGGTAGTGGATAAAGCGGCAAAAAAAAGAGTGGAACTGCATCTGCATACAAATATGTCTGCAATGGATGCGGTAAGCAGTGCAGGAGAATTGGTTAACCGTGCGTATGAATGGGGAATGCCGGCTATTGCGATTACTGATCATGGTGTGGCACAGGCTTATCCTGATGCAATGAATGCCTGTGATGCTATTACCAAAAAAGGCGGTGATTTCAAGGTTATCTACGGTGTGGAAGCGTATTTTATTAACGATCAGGCATCTGCTGCCGTAGTTGGAGATGCAGAACGTGCTTTGAACGATGAATTTGTTGTATTTGATATTGAAACTACGGGACTGAGCGCCGCAAGAGAAAAGATAACTGAAATCGGCGCTTTCAGAGTGGTTAATGGAGAAATCAGAGATAAATTTTCTACCTTTGTTAATCCTGAAAAACATATTAGTGCAAAAATTACCGAATTAACAGGAATTACTGATGCTATGGTTGAAGATGCACCGAGCGAAGGTGATGCGGTAAAAAGCTTTCTTGAATTTTGCGGCGAAAATGCTGTAGTGGTCGCACATAATGCTTCGTTTGATACATCCTTTATCAAGGCAGCAGCAGAAAGAAACAGACTGAAATATACATTGACGCATATTGATACGCTGGCAATATCGAGAGGTATTTTCTCGCAGCTTAACAAACATAAACTGGATACAATTGCGAAGCATCTGAAGCTTGGTGAATTTAATCATCATAGAGCTTATGATGATGCTTATATGCTTGCTAAAATATTTCTTGTGATGCTTAATAAGCTTTCAGAGGAATATAATGTGAAGAATATTTCACAGATCAATGACGCTATACCGAAGCCTGATTTTAAATCTTTCAAGTCTTTTCATCAGATTATTCTGGTTAAAAATCAGCTCGGTATGAAAAACCTTTATAAATTGATTTCAAAGGCTCATATTAATTATTTTTATAAGAAGCCTCTGATCCCAAGATCG
>CACZPV010000293.1 GCA_902783065.1 uncultured Ruminococcus sp. | reverse complement strand
GAATATTCCGGTTCCGTTCTTGTCAAATCTTGTCCAGTTATTGACAGTACTTCGTTTATAATAAAACTCATATGTATACGGTCCGGTACCGCCGCTTGCAGCACCTGTTACAGTCACCCTTTCACCGACACTGCAATTTATTTAATGTAGTCTTGTTTTCAAGCGGATTTGCAGCTGCAATAAAATTAAAACCATTATTTACTGCATAAGCTTCAGCGGCTGACCCGCGGATACCATAAATAGTAAAATCATCAACTTTATTACAGCCATTTGTATACCCAAACGAATATTGATCAATACTCACCACACTATCAGGTATAAAAATGCTTTTCAAATTATCGCATTTATAAAATGCCTCTTTGCAGATACCAGTCACACTGTCAGGTATCTTGATGCTTGTCAGACCGATACAGTCATAGAACGCTTGCTCACTTATTTTATTCACACCATTTGGAATTGTGATACTTGTCAGACCGCTGCAGTAATAGAAAGCACAATTTCCGATACTTTTAACATTATCAGGTATCTTTACTGCTTTCAGAGAACTGCATTTATAGAACGCATAACCACCAATGTTCTTCACACTATCCGGCATCGTAATGCTTTCCAGACTAATGCATCCATAGAATGTTCCATACTCTATGCTCTCAATGCCATACGGTATTTTTATGCCTGAAAGTCTGCTGCATTCTTCGAAAGCTCCTCTGCCAATGCTCCTGACACTATCAGGTATATTGATACTGTTCAGACTGATGCATTGAAGGAAAGAACTCGAACCTATACTCGTCACACTATCTGGTATAGTGATTTCATTAAGATTTATGCAATGAGAAAATACCCCATTATCAATACTCGTCATGCTATCAGGTATCGTAATGCTTGAAAGACCGCTGCAGTTATAGAACGCTCTTTCGCCAATTTCCTTTACACTGTCCGGGAGCGTGATGCTTTTAATACCTCTGCAGTAATAAAATGCTCCTTCGCCAATACTCGTCACGCTATCCGGTATATTAATAATTTTCAAATTAGTGCAGCCGCTGGAACGTATAATCACCAATGCTATTAACACTGTCTGATATCGTTATGCCTGTAATACTGCTGCAATCTTCGAAAGCATAATTACCAATAGCAGTTACCGGACATCCGCTTATCGTACTCGGAATGACAACATCCGTATCTGTTCCATTGTATCCGGTAATGGTGACAGGACCGTTATCAGATTCCTGCGAGTATTCAAAATCACAATATTCCGCAGCTTTTGCCACAATGCCGGTATCTGTACCACCAAGTGACGGCAAAACAGTTACCTCACTTCCGCCTATCAAAGCTGCCGCAAGGGCGATGGCACACATTTTCTTTAATATTCTGTTTATTTTCAATCTTTTTACCCCCTTGTACAAAGTACAATCATTCTTAAATTCCAGAGATTTCAACGGTTATAATGACTTATTTATGATCATGAATGGTTTTTATACTATAGTATAATCATAAATTATAATGATTAATATATATTTTAGGGCAAATTATCCTAGAAGTCAACAAATATGTTGAACTAATTTATTATAAACAGCATATTTGTAATAAGTAACCATCAGTCATCTGGCAGAATGCCGCCAGCAGTTCAGACTTATTTAGCAATTCTGACTTATTAATTGACTTGCATTAGTTTCTGGTATAAAAATTCCCATTATTATTTTCACTAACACGCTGACATTTAAGAAATATATTTTCAGACGAGATTTTTTCCGTAGTAAATCCTTGGTAAGATTGTTTTTGTTTGTTTTACATATAAAATCGCATCTGTTTTTATACAATCACCCAAACTTGTAATAATGATATTAACAAGTTTAAAAGAATATAATATATTCATACCAGAAAGTTGAAATATCGATTATTACAACTTTACTAAATATCAATCAGATGTTATAATCAGGAGGATGATCATTATGAAAAAGATCGCAGTTGTGGCAGCAAACGGCAGAGTTGCACAGAAGGTAGTTAAAGAAGCTCAGGAAAGAGGATTTGCGGTAACAGGATTTGCCCGTGATGACGAGAACAAGAGCGGTGCGGCAGCCTACATCAAGAAGGATATTATGGAGCTGACAAAAGCCGACCTTACAGGGTTTGATGCTGTAGTTGACGGATTTGGTGCATGGAAGGACGAAGACCAGCCTATGCATATTATGACTTCTCAGCACCTGTGTGATATTCTTTCGGGAACAGAAACACGACTCCTTATTGTCGGCGGTGCCGGCAGCCTTTATGTAAATGCAGATCATACTGTTCAGGTAAAGGATGGAGCAGATTTTCCTGCAATGTTCCTCCCTCTTGCAAATGCACAGGGTCAGGAGCTTGATGAGCTTCGCAAGAGAAATGATGTTAAATGGACATTAATCAGCCCTGCCGGTGATTTTCAGGCTGAAGGTGAGCGCACAGGCAAGTATATCTTTGCAGGCGAGGAGCTTACTCTTAACTCAAAGGGAGAGAGCATTATCAGCTATGCTGACTATGCGATAGCAATGGTAGATGAAATTGAATACGGAGATCATTTTCAGCAGCGTATCAGCGTAGTAAGAGAATAAAAGTGAGATGATTATTCTATGCAGATGACAAGTAAATTTACAACAGCAGTTCATATCCTTACCTGTATTAATGTATTTGGTGAGCAGATGAGTGTAACGAGCGACTTTTTGTCGGGCAGTACGGGAGTTAACGCTGTTATCATACGCAATGTGCTTGCACAGCTCAGAAGTGCGGGCATAGTGATCACACGTCAGGGCAGCGGCGGCGCACACCTTGCAAAAACTCTGAACGATATCACACTGTATGATGTTTACAAGGCAGTAGAATGTGTAGATGATGATGGGCTGTTTCATTTTCATGAGAACCCTAACGCCAAATGTCCTGTGGGACGAAATATCCATAAAGTTATGGACGGAAGGCTCTCTGCGGTGCAGACAGCTATGGAGAACGAACTGAAAAGCATATCACTTGCTGAAATCGTGGCAGATACAAAAAAAATCATATCCGAAGAATAAAAGGAGAGTGTGCAGGCTTTAGTCGGCACACTCTTGTCACGCTGTTATCCGATTGTAAAAGGCGAGAGTTTGTGCCGCCGTTCCGTAAGTCAAAATATAATCGTTTCATACGCTTAATCGAAGAAATGACGGATTGCAGCGGATAAAAAATGTAAAACAAATAATATCAAAAACCGCATGAGCAAAAGGATTTCAGACTTTTAAAACCGACTATTATAACTCTATTGAAAGAAGATGATATTATGAAGCAAGAGGAAAAAAGACTTTTTCTGATAAAAGCACTTTTAAATGAACAACCTATACACAGAATTTCAGAAATACCAACAGATCAGCTGGAACAGAAAAAGCTTTTGCGCAGCCTTTTCAACACACGCATGCCGTCACCCATAAGTGACTATTTCCTCGAAGTACAGGATGAATACCTGAAAGAAGAAACGGAGAAAAAGGGCATTACAAGACTTTCCGATCTGTCGCCTGTCGAGGATAATATTTATCTCTGGAGAGGCGATATTACAACACTTGAATGTGGTGCTGTCGTCAATGCCGCCAATTCAGGTATGACAGGCTGTTATGTTCCATGTCATAACTGTATTGATAACTGCATACACACATTTGCCGGCATACAGCTCAGAAATGAATGTAACCGCATTATGCAGGCACAAGGCTTCGAAGAACCTACAGGTCAGGCAAAGATCACTGCTGCATATAATCTGCCATGCGATTTTGTAATACACACAGTCGGACCCATCGTTGACGGACGGCTTACGGATAAACATTGCAGACTTCTTGAAAGCTGTTACAAAAGCTGTCTTGAAGCAGCAGTACAGAACCAAATCGACAGTATCGCTTTCTGCTGTATCTCTACGGGAGTATTCGGTTTCCCTCAAAAAGAGGCAGCAGAGCTTGCCGTCAAAACGGTAAGAGAGTTTATAAAAACACAAAATATCAAAGTAATATTCAATGTATTCAGGAGTGACGATTATGAAATATACAAAGGACTGCTCGGAAAAAATTGATCGTCTGAAAAAAGCAGCAGACATTGCAGACGCTATTGTGATCGGCGCAGGCGCAGGACTTTCCGCCTCCGCAGGCTTTACCTACAGCGGTAAGCGTTTTGAAAAATACTTCTTCGATTTTGCAAAGAAGTTCGGCATCACTGATATGTACTCAGGCGGATTCTACCCTTTCTCCGATAAAGAAACTTTCTGGGCATGGTGGGCAAGGCACATCTATTACAATCGCTATGTCGAAGCACCGAAGCCGGTTTACAGAAACCTGTTAAAGCTGGTAAAAGACAAGGATTATTTCGTTATAACCACAAATGTTGACCACTGTTTTCAGAAGGCTGGCTTTGACAAAGAGCGGCTGTTTTACACACAAGGGGATTATGGTCTTTTCCAGAGCGTAAACCCGATCATTTCAAAAACATACGATAACGAACATTGGGTCATTAAGGCTATGGATGCACAGGGCTTTGTCAGAGATGAAAACGGCATTTATCAACCGCCTGAAAACAAAAAACTCCTTATGAGTATTCCGACCGAACTTATTCCGGTATGTCCGGATGACGGCAGTGAAATGACAATGAATCTACGAAGCGATGACAGCTTTGTCGAAGACGAAGGCTGGCACATGGCAGCAAGCAGATATGCGGATTTTCTTGATACCCGAAAGGGAAGAATACTATACCTTGAACTTGGTGTCGGATATAATACCCCTGTCATTATAAAATATCCTTTCTGGCGAATGACAAAAAACAATCCGCAGGCAGTTTATGCCTGTATCAATTCCGGGGACGCAGGCTGTCCGGTTGAGATCAGAGGGCAGTCAATCTGTATTGACGGAGATATCGGCGAAGTGCTTGAAGAACTTTCCAGCGTGACGCTGGACCCTTAATAATACCCGCTGCCGCATTGACTAAAACAATTATATCAGTCGTCTGCTTTCTCGGTTCATGATAAGTTGAATTATTAAAAATCAAAGTTTAGTTTT
>CACZPV010000292.1 GCA_902783065.1 uncultured Ruminococcus sp. | reverse complement strand
TAATTTTATAATTACATAATTCATGCGGCAGCTGCACCTTATTCATCGGATCAAAAAGGCAGGTATCAAGACCCGCATTTTTTCCGCCCTGCATATCAGAGGTAAGTGAATCCCCCACAACCAGTATTTTTGATTTATCCTTTTCCGGAAGATCGGCAAGAACATAATCAAAAAAGTCCTTTGAAGGTTTATTCATACCAATTTCATCGGATATATACAGTTTACGGATATATCTTGTGATATTGGTACAGCTGAAACGGCCTCTTTGCACAGTTTTCAGTCCGTTGGTAATAATATAAACATCAAACGTTTCCGATAGCTTTTCAAGGGCAGCATCTGTACCTTCAATCAGAATCGCCTGCTCAGAAAGTTCTTGCACATAGTGTTCAGCAAGCAGATCAGCATTCCGAAAACCGTGTAAACACTGTTCTATCAGTTCACGAAAACGCTGTATTCTAAGTTCCGAACGGGATATCTGACTAATTTCAAATTTTCTCCATAAAGCGGCATTAATTGTTGAAAAACGTTCATTAATTTCTTCATCATAATTCAATCCGTAATGCAGCAAAGTTTTTTTCAGCGCTTCACGTTCGCATTTTTGAAAATCAAAAATAGTATCATCCGCATCCATTAATAAAGTTGTATATTTCATGTTTTCCTCCGTTATCAATACTAATCCCTGAAAAAAATATCTTCGCAAAATCAAGCCTGCTTTTTGTCAGGGATTAGTGTAAAAACATAACTATCACTGAATTGTGTTCACTGTTAAAAAAAGCACCCGCCTTTCAGCGAGCGCTTTATATCATCAGACAGGCATCCGTTTTGATGTCTTTGACGTTTTTTTCTTTTCAGACTTAGTTGTCTTTTTCTTTGCTTTGCCTCTTTCGACAACCGGCTCACCTTCACCTGTTACTGCTTCGGCAGTTATAACGATTTTTGAAATCGTTTCATCGGACGGAGCTTCGTACATCAGGTTCTTTAAAAGTTCTTCCATAATGGAACGAAGTCCTCTTGCACCGGTATGACGCTCGATTGCTTTTTTGGCAATTTCGAGAAGTGCATTTTCGCCAAACTCCAGACTGACGCCATCCATTTCAAACAGCTTCTTATACTGTTTCACAAGCGAATCCTTCGGTTCTTCAAGAATACGTACAAGCGCATTCTCATCAAGTCCGTTAAGCGCTGTTAATACCGGAAGACGGCCAACAAGTTCAGGGATCAAGCCAAATTTCACAAGATCCTGCGGAATAACTTCCTGCATCCAGCTCGTTGTATCCAATTCCGTTTTTGTTTTTATCTCAGCATTAAAGCCAAAAGACGATGAACCCATACGCTTTTCTACAGTTTTTTCTAATCCATCAAAAGCACCGCCGCAGATAAAGAGAATATTGCTGGTATCAATCTGGATAAACTCCTGCTGAGGGTGCTTTCTGCCGCCCTGCGGAGGAACATTTGATACAGTGCCTTCAAGTATTTTCAGAAGCGCCTGCTGAACACCTTCACCGCTGACATCACGGGTAATAGACGGATTTTCAGACTTTCTGGCTATCTTATCGATTTCATCGACATAGATAATACCTCTTTCGGCTCTTGCAATATCAAAATCGGCCGCCTGAATCAGTCTTAAAAGAATATTCTCCACATCTTCACCGACATAACCTGCTTCGGTCAGTGTTGTAGCGTCTGCAATAGCAAACGGCACATCCAGAATCCTCGCCAATGTCTGTGCCAGAAGTGTTTTTCCGACTCCCGAAGGACCGAGCAAAAGAATATTACTTTTATTCAGAGCTACATCTTCGTCACTGTGATAATTGATTCTTTTGTAGTGATTATACACTGATACAGCAAGCGAAACCTTAGCTTCATCCTGACCGATCACATAATCGTCAAGAAGTTTTTTTATTTCCATCGGTTTCTGTAATTCACTGAAATCACTGAAGAACTCACCGTCAAATTCATCATCAAATTCATTCTCCCCTTTCAAAAGGGACGAACATAGCGATACACATTCATCACAGATAAAAGCACCCGATCCCTGGAACAATCTTCCCACAAGCTCCTGCGGTTTACCACAGAAGGAACAGGTGATACTTCTTTTTGTGTCATTCATATCAGGCATTTACGCTGCTCCTATCATCTTTGAGTAATTACCTTATCAATCAGACCGTATTCAAGAGCCTGTTGAGCTGTCATAAAATTATCACGCTCCGTATCTCTTACGATCGTATCAAAATCCTTTCCGGTATTTTCGGCAAGGATTGTATTAAGTCTTTTCTTTGTCTGAATGATATGTTCTGCATGGATCTGAATATCAGTTGCCTGACCCTTTGCTCCGCCAAGGGGCTGATGAATCATTATTTCACTGTTCGGAAGAGCATAGCGTTTTCCTTTTGTACCTGCTGAAAGCAGAAACGCACCCATGCTCGCCGCCATACCCATACAAATTGTAGATACATCACACTTTATATACTGCATTGTATCATATATTGCCAGACCATCGCTGACGCTTCCACCGGGACTATTGATATAAAGGCTGATATCCTTTGTAGAATCCTGTCCTTCGAGATAAAGAAGCTGTGCAACGATCAAGCTTGCAGTTACGTTATTAACTTCCTCACTCAGCATAATGATTCTGTCGTTAAGAAGTCTGGAATAGATATCGTAAGAGCGCTCGCCTCTGTTTGTCTGTTCCACTACATAAGGCACTAATGCCATAACAATTACCTCCATTTCATACAGGTCTTATGGTTACTCCTACTTGGGAGAACAAGCCAAAAAACCGTTTTGTTTTACACAGGACATTCTCTGAAAGCAAATTTTTCAGAGATGTCCATAAACTAATAATTGCCTATATGATAAAGTTTTATTCAAATTAATCAGTTTAAATGCATAGATTCATTGAACCACTTAAAACGTTTTGTATTAAGAAGATTATTCTCATTCAAGAATCCGAAAAGAATATTCAGACTTTACATACTGTCTGAGTCAGCACAGGATCATTCCCCTGCTTTTTCAACTGCATTTTCTTTTACAAAGTTCATTGCTCTTTCCGCCTCGATATCGCCTGCAATATCCTTAGGTCCGAATACAGCCTTTACTCTTGCAGCATCAACCTTGTAGGTTTCAGCCAGTTCATTGTATTTTGCCTCAACATCTTCATCAGATGCCTTAAGTCCTTCCAGTTCAGCAATCTTTCTGAGAGCAAGTCTGAGTTTCACCTGAGTTTCTGCTCTGTTGCGGTAGGTATCACGGAGTCTTTCTTCTGTAAGACCTGTATACTGCATATAGGTATTGAGATCAAGTCCCTGTGTTCTGAGGTTCATAGCAAATTCATCAACAATTGTATCAAGCTGATTTTCAAACATTGCCTCAGGAATCTCTGCTTCAAGAAGCTCTGTCAGTTTATCTGCAATCTGACCTTCCTTAGCATTATCTGCTTCTGTCTTTTTGCTTTCTTCAAGCTTTGTTCTGAGGTCAGCCTTATACTCATCAACTGTGTCAAACTCACTGACATCCTTAACAAATTCGTCATCAACTTCAGGAAGCTCATGTGTTTTTACTTCATGAAGTTTAATCTCGAACTGTACAGCTTTGCCCTTAAGTTCTTCTGCCTGATAATCCTCGGGGAATGTCACATCAATTGTAAATTCTTCTCCGGCTTTATGTCCTACTACCTGATCTTCAAAGCCGGGGATAAAAGCACCGCTGCCAAGAGTCAGACTATAATTTTCTGCTGTACCGCCTTCAAAAGCTTCCCCGTCAAGAATACCCTTGAAATCAATCACAGCAATATCATCATTTTCAGCTGCTTTGTCTTCTACTGTTACAAGACGGCTGTTTCTTTTCTGTACCTTTTTGATTTCCTCATCGATATCCTCATCGGTCACCTCGAGAGAAGCGGGTGTATATTCAATACCCTTATAATCCTTGATCTCAACTTCCGGTTCAACAGTTATAACAGCTTTAAAAGTAAGACCTTCCTTACCTGCTTCTTCAATATCGAGATCAACATGATCTCTGATCATATTCAGACCAGCTTCATCTGCTGCGGAAACAATTGCAGCAGGATAAAGATCCTTGATAGCATCTTCATAGAATACACCTTCGCCGTATTCTTTTTCAATCAATCTTCTCGGTGCTTTACCTTTTCTGAAACCGGGAATATTAATCTTCTTTACTTCTCTTTTATAAACAGCTTCCACAGCCTTCATAAAAGTTTCGCCATCGATTTCAACAACGAGTTCATAGCGATTGGTTTCAACCTTGTTTGATGATTTTAGTGCCATTTTATTTTCCTCCGAACCGAGCTTTCCTTGCTCCTTTATTTTTTTGCGGAACACAATATCCGCAGTTTACTTTAAGGCGTCCAACGGTAATCCGTCCCGGGCGGCAAAGCCGCAATCAATAAAGCAAACCATGTTATATTATAATATAGCCGATGCTTTAAGTCAAGAAAAATTTTACGGCGGAGTAACCGGCTGGAGTAACCGGCGGAGTAACCGCTTCACATTCCCTGGGGGAAACCCTTTTCCTAAAAAAACTGAACTTTAAGTTTTAATAATTCAACTTATCATGAACCGAGAAAACAGACGACTGATATAATTGTTTTAGTCTAAATGGCTGTGGGTACTAGTAAGGATCCAGCGGCACACAAAAAATATTGGCTTCGTTAAAAGTAAGCGAGCACGCCGCAGGCTGCGGAACGCCAGCCGTAGGCAGCACAGCGGCGGTTGTAAGGGTGTTAAGGAAAAGGGAT
>CACZPV010000291.1 GCA_902783065.1 uncultured Ruminococcus sp. | reverse complement strand
CTTTTCCTTGACTGCTCTTTCAATATCTCGCTTTGCCTGTTTTTCAGCCATATCATTTCGCTTGTCATAAAGCTTTTTACCCTTGCAAAGACCAAGCTTAAGCTTTACTTTTGATCCCTTGAAATAAAGTGCCAGTGGAATCAGCGAGTATCCATCCTGCTTTACGGTTCCATAAAGCTTCAGAATTTCTCTTTTGTGCATCAGAAGCCGTCTTACTCTCATGGGATCACGATTAAAAATATTTCCCTGCTCGTAAGGACTGATATGCATTCCCTTTAACCACAGTTCTCCATCTTCTACAGTACACCATGCATCTTTAAGATTCACCCTGCCCTGTCTGAGAGATTTAACTTCCGTACCGCACAATTCAATTCCGGTTTCGTAGCTTTCTATGACGAAATAATCATGATAAGCCTTTTTGTTTTGTGCTATAGAATTATCAGCCTGTTTTTTCGCCATAGTATTCACCACCCGTCATCAGATACGCCGAACCACCACAATACTCAAAAAACTCTGATTTATAAACAGGCACCTGAACGCAGGGACAAGCCCCACGAAAGCCGCTCAAAGTTTCGTGATTCATCCGGCGTTTTCTTAGTTATATTTCATTTCTGAACTTAATCGACCTTGAAAGAGTCATTTCATCCGCATACTGCAAATCAGTTCCTACAGCCAACCCGTAACCGAGCCTTGTAACCTTGATACCAAGAGGCTTGATCAGCCTTGAAATATACATAGCCGTTGCTTCCCCTGTTACAGAAGGATCAGTAGCCATAATTACTTCATGAACATTACCGCCTTTAAGCCGTTCCATAAGCTCCTTAATAGTCAGCATCTGCGGTGTAATTCCTTCCATCGGAGAAAGAAGTCCGTGCAAAACATGATAAGTGCAGTTCAGCACTCTGCCCTTTTCAAAGGACATAATATCCTTAGGTCTGGTCACAACACAAATCGTAGAGCGATCCCTTCCCGGATCGTCACAGATAGAGCATATTTCTTTATCTGTATAATTTCCGCATATTTTGCAGCGGTGAATCTTATCATGCGCATTTGTAATTGACTTAACCAGTTTATCCGATTCCTGGTCAGACATCTCGATAATACGATAAGCAATTCTTTCGGCTGTTTTTCTGCCAAGAGAAGGCAGCTTCTGTATCTGGTCGACCAATTCTTCATATAGCGGAAGATGATAATAGCCTGCCATAATCAGAACAAACCGGGAACATTCAATCCGCCGGAAATCTTATCCATCGTTTCAGCTTTTTCTTCACGGGCATTACGAATTGCCTCGTTAACGGCAGCAATCACCAGATCACCGAGCATATCAATATCTTCGGGATCTACTACATCCTTACTGATTTCAAGTGACTGAATCTCAAGGTTTCCCTTTACCACTGCCTTTACTGCTCCGCCGCCTGCTGCAGCGCTATATTCTTTTTCATCAAGTTCCTTGCTGGCAGCATCCATTTCTTCCTGCATTTTCTGTGCCTGACGAGCAAGCTGCTGGATATTGGTGTTGCTGTTGTTACTGTAACCTTTGGGTAATCTTGCTTTCATTTTTAAAATCCTCCGTTTGTTCATTTTTTCGGTATAGTTCCTTAACCGGTCAATACCATGAAATTTATTTGTCATAAAGCAGCCCTTAAAACAAGTTTTCAGGAATGCCCATCAGACATTTTATAAAAAAGCAGTACGTACGATACCGTATTAACCGCTGTTTTCAACTATTTTCTTCTACACTGACCCCTGAAGCTTTAAGATTGCTGATAAATGCCGAAAGCGGGTCATCCTCTTTTTGTTCATCAGGATACGAATACCTTCCGAGATTATACTCCTGCCCGGTAAGCATTTTGATTGTATCCCTCATTCTGTCCCTGAGATCAGGTTTTCTCAGATGCTCAAAGCATATATCCTTATCAGAATCCACCAGCACATATCGTCCTGAAATATAGGCTTTACTTCCTGCAAACCCTGCTGCTACGATAGGAGAAAATTTGGATATTTCCTCTATAACTTCCGGCCATCTCGACATCGGAACAGCATTTTCCCGCAGCTTTTTCATTTCTTCACTGCTGGGACGTTTTGCTGACGGGAGCACTGTTCTGGCAGGTACTCTTACTGATGTTTCAGTTCGCTGCGGCATATTCTTCATAGCAGCAAGCGTTCGCTCTATGGCTGCAACCCTGTTTTCGATTGAAGGGTCTGCAGCTGCCGGAATACCCGATTTTTTTGAGCAAAGCTTTACGGCTGTCATTTCCATTTCGATTCTTCTGTTAGCTCCCCGCAGCATTTTCTCCTGAGAGCCCTGCAAAATTTCAATTGCTCCGACAATATCAGCAAGAGGCAAAGACATTGCCTGTTCATTAGCTTTAGCAAAATCATCTTCGGACATAACAATAATATTTCTCGGCTGCTTCATTGTTTTCATCAGCATCAATTCTCTGAAATGACCAATCAGTTCATCACAAAGCCTTGCCATATCCTTGCTGTTTTTATACAGCGAATCAATCATTTCGATAAAATGTGCACTGTCCCCCGCCTTGATTGCCTCAGTAATCTGCAGAAGATGGCTTTTGTCCGCAAGGCCGGCAGTAGTTCTTACAATTTCCTCGGTAATATGCCCGTCGCTTCTTCCCATGCACTGATCAAGCAGGGACAGAGCGTCACGCATGGCACCATCAGCAATTCCGGCAACAAGCAGTGCAGCATTATCATCAATTTCAACATTTTCGCTCCGGCAGACAAATTCCAGTCTGTCGGCAATATCTCTGGGAGAAATTCTGTGAAAATCAAACCGCTGGCATCTTGACAGAATAGTAGCAGGAATCTTATGTACCTCTGTTGTTGCCAGTATAAACAAAACATGTTCAGGGGGTTCTTCAAGAGTTTTCAGCAATGCGTTGAATGCTCCTATAGAAAGCATATGCACCTCATCAATGATATATACCCTGAATCTGGCATTGGCAGGTGTAAAATTTGCTTCCTCACGAAGTGTCCTGATATCATCGACACCGTTATTACTGGCAGCGTCGATTTCCACCACATCAAGAATACTTCCGTCATCGATCCCTTTACAGATCTCACATTCACCGCAGGGATCACCGTCTTTAGGGTTAAGGCAGTTCACTGCTTTGGAAAGAATTTTAGAACACGTTGTTTTACCCGTACCTCTTGAACCGGTAAAAAGATATGCGTGTGCAAGTCTTCCGTTTCTCAGTTCACTTTTCAATGTTTCCGTGACCTGAGGCTGACCTATAACATCCGCAAAAAAGCGTGGTCTGTATTTTCTGTACAAAACTCTATACATATTTAACCCTCCGCTTCGTTTTCCGCTGTTTCATAGAGAGATATGTCTGTACATAAAAAAACAAGACAGACCGCTCAGCGGTGTCATACGCTT
>CACZPV010000290.1 GCA_902783065.1 uncultured Ruminococcus sp. | reverse complement strand
GGCGTTACGCCGTCTGTGGGTGTTAGTCAGGATATTTCTTGTTTATTCTCCGGACAAATCCACTGGCGGCTATGATGACAATTACAATAATAATAATAATTCCTGCAGTATAACTGATAAACTCATTATCAGTCAGATTATCCTGATATTTTTCGTAATCAAAAGTATGAATGGGAATACTGCTTTCAACAGATGTATTTTCCGGATTTTTTTCCGGCTTGCCGCTTGCTGCGGAAACAATACTTTCATTTACTGACTGATTATTTTTAATTTCAGAATTTTTCTCGCCCCTTTTTTGTCCTGAAGTAATCTGTGTATTCTGAGAAATCTCTCTATTGACCTGTGTACTGATGACTGATGGCTGAATCTCCTGATCTTTTTCTGATAACGCAGCAATTGTACAGACCGCTTTGCATTTATTTGTAATATCAGAGCAATCATAATTAACCCCGTCTATCATTTCACACTCAATACGATATTCACTGTCGTTATCATATTTTTGATCAAATTTTAATATAATATTTCTTTCTGATATTCGCATACGGCTCACTGCATAGATAAATCTGATCTCACCGTTATTATCAGCATAACGTATAAATTCATTTTTATTTTTTTCATCTATGCTGACACTTTTTAAGATTAATTCATCATCCGGATAATGAACTGCGATCAATACACTTCCGAGATAAGATGTATCAGAAAGTGTCACTTTTGAATTGAAAGTTTTTCCGGGTTTTACTGCTTCGTCACCTGACACATTCAGTACAAAGCTGTCCGATGCTGAATAAACAGGTTGATTGTACAAAATAAATATCAAACACACAACCAAACTGATCATAACACTCTTTTTAATGCACTTCATTTTAATATTCCTTTTCTGCTACGGGAATGATTCCGCCGATATCATATAAATCCCCATTTCCAAGAGAAACAATCCGTATTCTGTGATTCAAGGCAAAATCTCTTATTTCGTTATAATCCGGATGTCTTTTTATATTACCGCAAAATGCTAATGTGTCATAAGACAAAAGCCCGCAACAGCCCCCTATAAATCCGTTCGGATAACCGTCAAGGCGTATTCCTTCGCATACAACTTTTAAAACATCTATTTTTTCCTTAATACATAATCTGCACACGGAATCATCCGAAGTTATCAGAGCATTCTCATTTAAAACCGCAATGGAACATTTTGTATAACCTTGTTTTGTATGGATAATTCTGATATCATGTTCCAAACAATATCGGATGATTTCCGGAAAGGTTTTCTTTTCGTTGCATATCATCTTATTATTCATCAGACATACATTTAACAATGGCATTGATGCTGATATATTACTGCACAATGCAACATCTGCACCAAGCATTTTTAAATTATTTTTTAAATCCGTATTTCCGCTGTCAACAACAAATCTATTCTCCCCCATATGCAGCACACACATATCAGCGTGATATCTTTCAGAGCCATTAATATTTTCAAGTGGCTGGGGAGAAATCACTTTAATATGATAATTTCCAACCAGTTCTGTTATTATCTCCGACCTATAATCTGAAACAATAACGAGATCAACAGATTTTTCGGGAATATTGGCTGTTTTCAGAAATTGAGTCATTAAAATCACATCCGCCTAAATATATCGAAGTGCTTCAACCGGATCCATCTTAGCTGCTTTTAATGCAGGATATAATCCAAATGCTGTACCCGTAAACACAGTCACAAATATTGTTATCAATATTATATCAACATTTAAATCAAGTGTCAATCCAAAATTAATCGAAATAATCCATGATAATACAAATCCAACTGCAATTCCGGAAAGACACCCTATAAAGCTGAT
This sequence comes from uncultured Ruminococcus sp., assembly GCA_902783065.1. Classification (GTDB taxonomy): domain Bacteria; phylum Bacillota; class Clostridia; order Oscillospirales; family Acutalibacteraceae; genus UBA1213. The sequence goes on along the minus strand of CACZPV010000290.1, from coordinate 10,787 downwards.
TACGGCAGACATTACAAGAAATTCTGCCACAATTGATCCCATGGATGCACCAAGTGCTTTCTTGATTCCAATTTCTCTTGTTCTTTCTTTTACAGTTACAAGCATTATATTCATTGTATTGATACCGGCTACGATCAATGAAACCGCTCCAATCGATGATAGCACCAATGAAAAAATTAATATAATATTATCCAGAGTTTCCTTTTGTCGTGTAAGATTGTTCACAGTATAAGAATTTTTAAAATTTGTCTGACGTTCTATTTTTTTTAAGATAGTTTCTTCCGCCTTATCCGGATCAGCCTTATCCGGTATTTTTATAATAATCTGGGAAAAATTATTGCTTGCCATATTTCCCTGCATAGTGCTGTAGGGTATATAAATAAAATCCGGTATAATATTTCCCATTACATTCTGCAGCAGACCGCTTCCGGTTTTTATTATTCCGATGATAGTATATTTACCTGTCGTATCACCGTTCTTTATAGTTAATTCTTTTCCAAGAGATGCATAGTTCTCTTTTGCAAATTTTTCATCTACAATACAAACTTTTGAACTGCCGGAAATATCTCCCATATTAAAAAAACGTCCGCTGAGAAGCTTTAAAGATATTGCTTTATCTGCATAATTGTCTATTCCCCACAGATAAACAGATTTTCGGTCATTTTTCAGGTATACTTCCGTTGTTTCAAATACCAGAGGCATTGCCGAGCTTACTTCGGGGTATGATTTGATGCTTTCCAGTTCCTGAACCGTCAGCGGTGCATTCGTGTTTCCGGCGCTGACAGAAAGACCGCTCATGCCAAGCCCTTCGATTTCGTTTGTCAATGCAGTATTTCCCAATGACGCTATATTTACTGTCAGTATCACGGCGCACACACCTATTGCTATGCTGAAAAATGTCAGCATTGCTCTGGCTTTATTCGTAAAAATACTTTGAATGGATTTAAGATATATTTCCGGCATATTTTTCCCCCGATTTCAGAGAAATTTTCTTTCCGTCCTCGATCATTCCTGACGGTTTTAATATTTTATCGTTTTCCTTAACTCCTGATGTTATCTGTATTCTGTCCTTATATTCTTTTCCTGTTCTGATATATATTTTTTTGGCTGCGTTATGATTAAACAGAAAAACATAATCACCTTTTTCATCAGAATATATATATTCATACGGTAAAACCAGAATATCTTTATCCAAAGAAGTAATAACCGTACACTCAGCAGTATATCCGATACGTAAATCGGGATCATTGCGGTCCATTTTGATTGTTACCTCTACGGTAGTTTCTTTTCCCGTAAGTGTTCCGGTTTGTTTTGCTTCTCCGGCTATGCCGATAACTTTTCCTTTATAAATCTTATTCTCTACTGCTGCAAATCTGATATTTACCTTCTGATCTTTTTTGATCTGTTCAATACATGTTTCATTGACATTGATTTTTATGCACATGTCTTTTGTATTTGAAATTTTCATGATCAGACTGTTTCTGTTAATAATTGTATTGTCCTTATATGACACAGAAGAAATTATACCGTCCGTTGATGCTTCTATGGTTTTGTACAGGGCATATTTTTGTATTTCGTCTTTTATTTCCTGGCTTACCGTATTTTTCGATATCAGATTCATGATATTTTCGGATTCGGGAAATGAATAGTTTATATGATCTGTATTCTTTACTTCATACACCGATAAAAGAGGATCTCCTTTTTTAACGCGATCTCCATCGGATACCAATATCTTATCGATCAGCCAATAGCTGTCACTTGTAATTTTTTCTTCCTTAATATACTGCAGTTTACCAGATGCTGTGATTGTACTCTCCTCATCAGCTTTTTTGACCTGACAATAATCTGATTCAACAACAGCATTTGTGATAGTTCCGGAAGTAAGTATTGCTAAAACTGTTACCACTGCCGCAGCATATAATATAATATATTTTTTCATATACATATCATCTCCCGACTTTATTATTTGAAAAAAAAAAATAAATATTACTCCAAAATTTTCATCAGGTATTATATAGTTCATCAAATCAACCCGGCAAAAAAAATACCGCTTTGTTTTCAAACAAAACGGTAATACATATTTTTATTCAAAAAAATATTTTATAGTAAACGACATTTATATAGTCCTGATATCGGGGCTAAGCACAAAACCCCGCAAGGCTGCACAGCACCACTTCACCCCAAATTTTCATAAAAGGTAATTTTTAATATCGTTGACTATAAAATTTCAGGAGTGTTTATGATTCATTATCTTTTTGGTTTTTATGTTTTTCTTCAATAATATTCTCTAATTCCTGCTTATTGAAACGATATATTTTATTACAAAAATGACAGCTTGCTTCAGCATGACCTTTTTCTTCAGCTGATGCCCTGATATCGTCATCACCGAGCAGCATAAATGCCCGTTCAACTTTTTCTCTGTTGCAATTGCAGATATAATCAATCGGCATTTCATCAAGTATTTCTACTTCAAAGCCATCAAGTGCTTTATCACATATTTCTTTAATACTCATACCTTTTGCAAGCATTGTTGTGACAGGTTCCAGCTTTTCAATATTTTTTTCTATCTGTGTAATGGTAGAATTATCAGCTCCCGGAAGAAGCTGCAAAAGAAAACCTCCGGACAGCAGTACTTCGTGACTTTCCTTTTCAAGAAGTACACCAAGAGCGCACACGGTCGGTATCTGTTCGCTTGTACCAAAATAACTCGTGATATCTTCGGCAATTTCTCCTGAAACAAGCGGTACCATTCCTATATATGGCTCCCCAGTACCATAATCACGCATTACATTCAGAACACCTGTTCTTCCCACAGCTTTTCCAACGTTCAGTTTTCCATTTTCATAATATTCGGTATGGCAGCCAGGATTTTGTACATATCCTCTGACATTTCCGCTGCTGTCACTGACAGCAATAACCGCACCAAGTTCACTGTTATCCCCGTTAACCCTTAATGTTATCGAAGCATCCTTTTGTTTCAGCTGTGCGCCCATTATGGAACAAGCTGTAAGAAGTCTGCCAAGTGCAGCTGTCGCTACAGGGGATGTTCTGTGTATTCTTGATGCCTTAAATACAATATTTGATGTCTGCGCCGCAGAAATAACAACTGCACCGTCAGATGTAATACATCTGATAATTTTATCCTCACTCATTTTTTCATCTTCCTCACTACATAAATTTCTCTTTGTGTGCAGTCATCCGGCGGTTCGAATGACATGTCATCATACAGTGCCGCTGTTTCCATTCCCGCAGATAAAAGCATTTCTTCTATTTCATTGTGCGTATATGCTCTTTCCGCAAACTGCTCACAAGTGCGAACATAAACATCACCATCAGGTTCAAAAAAATCCAGAGTAATGATCACCTTATGATTTCTTTCGATATAATTATTCTGCCACGCACAAAAAACTGTATCCGTGTCATAAATGTAACAGTTATCACCTAATATTTCCCGGTGTTTATACACGGTATTGGCATCAAAAACAAAAAGACCGTCATCAGCAAGAAATTCGTATATCCGTCCAAATGCTTTGATCAATTCTTTTTTAGATGTAATATGATTAATACTATCCAATGTACAAACGCAGGTATCAATTTTATACGGTAACTCCAGATCCTGCATTCTGCTGCACAATAATAATATCTGATATCCATGTTCACAAGCTTTCATCTGTGCCTGCGACAGCATATCAGAGGACATATCTGCTCCGAATACATCAATTCCTCTTTTTTTCAGTTCCAACAAAAATGTTCCTGTACCGCATGCAAGATCCAGCGTTACACCGGGTTTATGATTATGTTTTTCCAGAAGTTTTATAAAATAATCTGCTTTTTCTGCATAATCAACATTTTCGGTAAGCTGATCATAATAATCAGCAAAATAGGAATAACTCAACTAATTCCCTCCCTATTCATCTTCCCCGAGACGTTCGAAGGTCAGGGAATAACCTTCACTGCCATAATTCAGCGAACGGTTGACACGGCTGATTGTTGCTGTACTTGCTCCTGTTTCCTTGACAATATCATTATAAATTTCTCCGTCATGCAGCATTTTAGCCACTGCATACCGCTGAGCCATCGCCTTCATTTCCTGAACTGTGCAAAGATCATCAAAGAAATGATAACATTCCTCAACTGTTTCCAATGACAGGATTGCTTTAAAAAGTCTGTCAGTACTTTTATTTTTGATTTTGGGATTCATTTTGACCACCTGATACATATAATTTAAGATTATAATATTTTACCACATAAAAGCGTGAAAATCAATACATATATTAAAATAATAATTCTTCATTTTCGCAGTAAAACTAATAGCTAAAAAATTATAAAGACTTTACGAAAAATGTTTTCGCAGATTCAGGTATAAAATTAAAAGCCGGTGAACAGATTCATCGGCTTTTAATTTTATACTATTTTATTAATTAACTATGATAGCACTGATGCTTTACAGATTTACACAGAATTTTACTCTACAACTTTAATCCAGCCTTCAGGAGCTTCTATGCTGCCCATCTGGATACCGGTAAGTGTTTCATAAAGCTTCTTTGTTGTCGGTCCCATTTCTTCCATTCCGCTCGGGAAACAGATTTCGTCACCATGATCATAGATTTTTCCAACAGGAGAAATAACTGCAGCTGTACCGCAAAGTCCACATTCTGCGAAATCTTTGAGTTCATCCTTATAAACTTCTCTTTCCTCAACTTCAAGTCCTAAGTATTCCTTTGCAACATACATCAGCGAACGTCTGGTAATAGACGGAAGAATACTGTTGGATTTAGGAGTAACTATCTTATTATCCTTGGTTACGAAAAGGAAGTTAGCTCCGCCGGTTTCTTCAACCTTTGTTCTTGTCTGAGCATCAAGATACATATTTTCGGCAAAACCTTCATCATGAGCAGTTACTATTGCATGAAGGCTCATAGCATAATTAAGACCTGCCTTAATATTACCGGTTCCATGAGGAGCTGCTCTGTCAAAATCGCTGATCTTGATCGTGATCGGTTTTGCGCCGCCTTTGAAATATGGACCTACAGGCGTAGTAAATACTCTGAACTGGAAATCATCCGCCGGCTTAACACCAATTACGGGATTAATTCCAAACATATACGGACGTACATAAAGAGTAGCGCCTGTACCATAGGGCGGAACGTAATCTGCATTAGCCTTAACAGTCTGTACAACAGCATCTATGAATTTATCTTCCGGGAAAACCGGCATCTCCATTCTTCTTGCAGAAGCGGCAAGTCTTTCTGCATTGAGATCAGGACGGAAAAGAACAATCTTACCGTCAGAAGTAGTATAGGCCTTCAAGCCTTCAAAAATAGTCTGTGCATACTGAAGAACGCAGGCACATTCACTCATAGTAATCATATCGTCTTCTATGATGGCACCGTCATCCCATTTACCCTCGGAATAATTGGAAACATAGCGCTTATCGGTTTTAATATAACCGAAAGACAGATTTTCCCAATCTATATTTTTCTTTGCCATGATAAGGACTTCCTTTCGATTTAAAATACAACTATATTATAGTACCAAAAAATAGCCTTGTCAATTACTTTTGCAAGTTTTAATTATCAATTATTCAGCTCACGATTTCTGCACCTGATAAAGAATGTTTCCGCATACCGCAAAAAGCAATATACGGAAACAGATGTTAAATCAGAATACCATTTTATCAGCAATATATTTTTTCAGCTGATCAATTGCAACTCTTTCCTGAGCCATCGTATCTCTGTCACGAACTGTGACACAATTATCTTCAATACTGTCAAAATCGTAGGTAATGCAGAACGGTGTACCAATCTCATCCTGACGGCGGTAACGCTTACCGATAGAACCGGTATCATCATATTCCACCATAAAGTCCTTGCTGAGCATCTCAAATACCTTTTCTGCTTGCTCGTTGAGCTTTTTGGAAAGAGGAAGAACGGCTGCTTTTACAGGAGCCAGTACCGGATGGAAACGCAGAACGGTTCTGGTATCTTTCTCGTCAATTTTTTCCTCGTCATATGCTTCTGTCATAACAGCAAGGAACAGTCTTTCTACACCGAGAGACGGCTCAATAACATATGGAATATACTTTTTGTTTGTGGTAGGATCAAAATACTCAAGACTTTTGCCGCTGGTATTGATATGCTGTGTAAGATCATAATCGGTTCTGTCAGCGATTCCCCAAAGCTCGCCCCAACCAAAGGGAAACATATATTCAAAGTCAGTTGTTGCCTTTGAGTAGAAGGAAAGTTCTTCTGGGTCATGGTCACGCAGTCTGAGGTTTTCTTCTTTAAGTCCAAGTGAGTACAACCAATCACGGCAGAAGCTTCTCCAGTAAGCAAACCAGTCAAGGTCAGTTCCGGGTTCACAGAAAAATTCCAGTTCCATCTGCTCAAATTCACGTACGCGGAAGATGAACTTGCCGGGAGTAATTTCATTACGGAAAGACTTACCGATCTGTGCTACACCAAAGGGAACCTTTTTTCTTGTGGTTCTTTGGATATTAGCAAAGTTGACGAAAATGCCCTGAGCTGTTTCCGGACGAAGATACAGAGTGTCCTTACTGTCCTCCGTAATTCCCTGGAAGGTCTTGAACATCAGGTTAAACTGTCTTATATCAGTAAAATTATGTTTTCCGCATTTGGGACAGGGAATGTTTTTTTCGTTAATATAATCGGTCAGCTGTTCATTAGTCCATCCTGCAACATTTGTTCCGTCAAATTCTTCGATAAGATTATCAGCCCTGTGACGTGACTTACATTCCTTACAGTCCATAAGCGGATCGGAGAAGCTTCCAAGATGACCTGAAGCAATCCATGTCTGCGGATTCATAAGAATAGCGGAATCAAGACCAACATTATATTTATTTTCCTGTACAAATTTTTTAAGCCAGGCATTTTTGATATTATTTTTAAGGGCAACACCCAATGGACCGTAATCCCATGTATTGGCAAGACCGCCATAGATTTCGGAACCGGGATATACAAAGCCTCTGTTAGTGCAAAGAGCTTTTATGGTATCCAGATTTTTTTCCGTATTTTTCATTTTAATTCCTCCTGATAAATAAAAGTTGAAGGTTCGGAATACCGACCAGTCAGACAGATTTATTTTACCACGTTTATGAATTTACTGCAAGACTAAAAGACAATTTTTCCTGTATTGATTTTACCTGAATCCGTGAATCCAGAAGAAATTATAATAATTCTTCCGGATAACGTACTTTTTCGTAATGAAAATCAGATTCATATTTTTTTGGTACGCTGATAACTGCATAGTATATTCCGGTGTTATCATTGTTATTATCCATTAAATGCTTTTTTGTATGATAATTTATTGTTTCAAGACTCGGACGCGTAAAAATGGTGTCAAGTTCAACTTGATCAGCATTGTAATATTCGTTAAATGATGTCAGAACAACAATATTTTTTTCAAAGTATTTACTGTCAAATTTTTCTAAAGCCGGATAAAGAAGCTGATACATATGCTCCTCAATTTCTGTTACCTGCGGCTCATCTGCATATTCCTTCTGCAATTTTGCCTTATGTGACGCAAAAAATTCATCTAATTCTTCCCTAGAACTGAAAATATGATCCGGATAGGCTGAATCATTAAAGTAATACATCATATAATCATTTGTTTCCTCCATCATGGGCAGATATTCAGCATGGACAGACGGCTCAATATTGTCAACACTTCTTGCTTGCAGACAAAACAATTCCGCCTGAAAATCAGCACCAGCGTAATATACATTCGTAAACATGACACGCATACCGATGAAAAACAATAAGATAACCGCAACTATTACAAGATAAATAACAGAAAGTGTTTTTTCTTCTTTTTCAAGATGCGTAATTATAAAAACAAGTGCAGCTATTGCTGCAGCAATTAAGATACCGTAAAGTATTTTATTTGGAAAATCATTTATATATGTACATTTGCAGATAATTACGGCTGCTGCCGTAAAGCTTCCCAACATTAAAAAGTTTTTGATGTTCAGATTTTTATTTTGCTTTTTTTCTCTTTTAATTGTGCCACCTATAAATACAATAAAAAAGATACAACCCGTAAGAAATAATATTGCAGCAATTATTGTAATTGGTGTCGGAGCAAATATATTGTTGGCTATAAGTTCAAAATAAAGCATACGAAGAATAATACTGAACAATATTGCAAGGAGCATAATTTCACCGATCTGTACAAGGGAATGTATTACAACTATCTCAAACGGTTCCAATTTCTTTTTGCTGAAAGTACATCCTACCGTATCACTTCTTTTTTGCCTCCTGCTGAAAGGATCAAGAAATTCATCGTTCGGGTTTAAAGTAATACTTTCGACATTATTCATACTTTTTTGTGCTTTCATAGTCAGTCACCTCAATTTTTTATTCCTTTCGAATTTTTTGTTTTCTGAATATATAAACACGAAAAAGAACTCAGGTGTTTCAAAAATAAAAAATATTCCGGTTTAATTGTTTCATGAAATTACCGTCAGTAACATATGATTTAACAAAAGAAAGCTTCCGATCATCAGAAAGGAATGGTGATAATATGATGACTGTGCTGAATATTATAAAAGATGAAAACAAAGGGTTAGTCAAAAAAATATTGTCCTGTATCAAACCTTATAAAATTGATACTGAAATGAAACAGTATGGCGATTTTTCAATTTATACCATTCATTACTATCAAAGAAAAGGAAAAATCAGAACAGACAAAATCTACGATATAATGAGAGGAAAAAACAAAGTTATTCTCTGCGACAAAAATATCAATTTGTTTAATACCCCATTTCGCCGTTTTACAAGTAATGCATTAAAAAGAAAACTGATGCAGAATTATTTGTTTGATGTTCTGAAAAAGGCAAACATTGATCCCTCGGTACTCAGAATCTCTTATTATGATCCTGATGCAGAGTTTCCGTCTCTTGCCAGAGCTTTGCTTGACTATACGTCTAACCTTACTGTGGTAACCGATATGCCTAAGTTTTATGAAAATGAAGCAGAACGAATCTTTGCAAGCTGCGGAGCATCTGTTACAGTAAGTAATCATATAGATCATTTATATCCATGTGATATCCTTATTTCCCCGGCTGTAATCCGTAAACCTATTTCTGCTGCTGCTTCAACATTAATTTTCACGGTGCAGCGCCCTACTGTTACAGTAACAGGAAATGTTATCTGTGACTACAAAATCAACCTTTCCAATGAATATCAAAGCATTATCCCTGATTATATAGATGAAGATTATTTTTTGTCCGGCTTATATGTAATATGCAAACAAAACAATCTGGGCAAATATATTCCTTATGCCTGCGGCAACCAGTTTGAGCTGTATTCTCCGGAAATTATTATCCGTCAGATCAGAGCTAAATGCATGATCAGCGTTGTATGATATGCATGTGGAGATATGATATTCATTATAACCATCATTTTCATCAAATTTTTCGACAATTTTTTAAATTTATGTTTACTTATTCTATCATCGTATGGTATAATAGTACTGTTAGTTGTTGACAGACGGATAAAATTATCGATCGGAATTAGTTTTCCGCCTGTCATAGAAATTTTTCGGAGGTAGATATTATGGGTAAACTTATCAGCGAATTTAAAGAATTTGTCATGCGCGGAAACGTTATGGATCTCGCAGTCGGTGTTATCATCGGCGGCGCATTCGGTTCTATCGTTACATCGCTTTGTGATGATGTCATTATGCCGGGTATCAGCTGGCTTATTGCGACAGTAACAGGTATGGATTTCAAAAATCCGGAAACAGGTCAGCTTGATTTTACAAAAGTAACGCAGGCTTTGAATGTTGGTCCGATAGACTTCGGCAAATTTGCAGCAGCCATTATTAATTTCCTGATTATGGCAATCATTATCTTTGCAATGGTAAAGGCTGTTAATAAACTTACCGCTATTCCAAAAATATTGAAAAAGGATCAGGAAGAAGAAGAACCTACAACTAAGGAATGTCCTTTCTGCTGCAGCGAAATAGATATAAAGGCTACACGCTGCCCGCACTGCACCTCTCAGCTATCTGAAATCGCAGAGGAAGCACTTAAAGAGGAGCTTGCAAAAGCATAAATTCACAATAATATAGAATTAACCTGGTTCACTTCCCAAGGATAAATGGTAGAAATTAAGGAACGGCGGCATGCGTGCGAAGCACGCATACCGCCTGAATAAATTAAAACCCGTTTTTCAATCTATCTGCGTTACAGTTTAAAGTCATCAGCAGTAAATCTCGGCATGGCGGGAAGAACCTTAGGCTCCCTTTTCAGCGGATCGTAAACATATTTTTTGCAGACCTGATCTGCCGAAGGAAGTCCATAACGGCATATCATAGTGCTGCCCTTTTTTTTTACACAATAGCGGCAATATTCACAGCTTGGTGTAATATTGTTTCCAAATAGTTTTTTTAATGACATAGAAATTCTCCTATCGATGATTTTTCCATAGTTGATTGCAAAAGTCTGAAATTCTTTTACCAATGCAGTTTTTGATATCATGTGTTTTCAATTTTTATTCGATTAAGCATCAAAAAAGGCTACTTTTACTGTCATAAACATTGATGTGGTAATTATACCACTTAAATGCCGGATATGCAATATTTTTTAAAAAGCCGACGAGCTAAAACGCATTTCCCCGGGGAAACCCTTTGTTTAAAAACAAAGAGTTATCCCCCGGACCCCTTTCCTAAAAAAACTATACTTTATACTTTAATATTTCATAATTCAATTTTATAATGAATCAATAAAAGCAGACGACTGGAATAATAATTGTTTTATCCTAAAT